>NZ_JBFUHU010000290.1:0-4861 GCF_056402235.1 Cellulomonas sp. P4_B5_2 | reverse complement strand
GTCCTGGAAGACGAACCCGATGCGCTTGCGGACCGGGCGGAACGTCTTCTCCTTGACGCGGAGCATCTCGACGCCGTGGACCTTCAGGGACCCGTCGCTGATGGGCGTGAGGCCGGCGATCGCGCGCCCGATAGTGGTCTTGCCGCTCCCCGACTCTCCGACCAGCCCGAGCACCTCGCCCGGCCGGATGACCAGGTCGACGCCGTCGACCGCGGTGAAGTCGGGCTGGCGAAGCCGACCGGGGTAGACGATGCGCAGGTCGGTGGCCTCGACGACGGGCGTCGCCGACTCGTCGACCGCCATGGCCTCGAGCTCGTCGCCCACCCGCACGCGGTCGCGCAGCCGACGGCCGCCGACCCGCGGCACGGCGTCGAGCAGGCGCCGGGTGTACGGGTGCTGGGGTGCCGAGAACAGGGTGTGGACGTCCGCCTGCTCGACGATCTCGCCGTTGTACATGACCGCCACGCGGTCGGCGAGGTCCGCGACGACGCCCATGTTGTGCGTGATCAGCACGATGGCGGAGCCGAACTCCTGCGGAAGCCGGCGCAGCAGGTCGAGGATCTCCGCCTGCACGGTCACGTCGAGGGCGGTGGTCGGCTCGTCCGCGATGATCAGGCCCGGGTCGAGCACCAGCGCCTGCGCGATGACGATGCGCTGCTTCTGACCGCCGGAGAACTGGTGCGGGTAGTGGTCGACGCGGTGCTCCGGGTCCGGGATGCCGACGAGCCGCAGCACCTCGATGGCCTGCGCGCGGGCGTCCTTGTCGGACAGCTTGCGGTGCGCCCGGAGGCCCTCCGCGATCTGCCAGCCCACCGGGAACACCGGGTTGAGGGCGGTCGACGGCTCCTGGAACACCATCGCTGCGTCCCGCCCCCGCACGTCCCGCAGGTCGTTGCCGCGCAGCGTGACGATGTCGTGGGTGGCCGACCCGTCCTTGCGGGTGAGCAGCACGGCGCCGCTGGTCAGCGCGGTCTCCGGCAGCAGGCCCAGGATCGAGCGGGCGGTCACGGTCTTGCCCGAGCCGGACTCGCCCACGATCGCGAGCACCTCGCCCGAGGCGACCTGCAGCGTGACGCCCTCGACCGCGCGGACGGTGCCCGAGTCGGTGGCGAACGAGACCCGCAGGTCGGTGATGTCGACGACGTTGGTCATGAGCGGGGTCCTTCGTCGTCGTCGAACAGGTCGGACGGTCCCTCGAGCTCGTCGATGCTCTCGACGCCGGGGACGCGGTCGGTGGCGACCCCGCCGGGCACGGCGGTGACCGGGCTCAGGGCCGCGGCCTTCGCGGCGCGGCGCGTGCGCAGGCGCGGGTCCGCGAGGTCGTTGAGCGACTCGCCGACCAGGGTCGCGCCGAGCACGGTGAGCACGATCGCCAGGCCGGGCGGCACGGCGGTCCACCAGATGCCGCTGGTCACGTCGGAGAGCGAGCGCGACAGGTCGTAGCCCCAGTCCCCGGCCTTCGTCGGCTCGATGCCGAACCCGAGGAACCCGAGCCCGGCGAGCGTGAGGACGGCCTCGGAGCAGTTGAGCGTGAGGATCAGCGGGAGCGTCCGCGTCGAGTTGCGCAGGACGTGCCGGCCCATGATCCGCACGGGGCCCGAGCCGATCACCCGGGCCGACTCGACGAACGCCTCGGCCTTGACCCGGACCACCTCGGCACGGATCACGCGGAAGTACTGCGGGATCATCACGACGGACAGCGAGATGGCGGCCGCCATGACCCCGCCCCACATCGACGACTGCCCGCCGCTGATGACGATGGCCACCACGATGGCGAGCAGCAGGGACGGGAACGCGAAGAGCGCGTCCGCGATCACGACGAGCACGCGGTCGACCCAGCCGCCGAAGTACCCGGACACCAGGCCGACGATGACGCCGATGAAGATCGAGAGCACCACGGCGGCCACGATGACGAGGAACGCCGGGCGAGCACCCCAGATGGTGCGCGAGAGCACGTCGTAGCCGCCCACGGTGGTTCCGAGCCAGTGCTCGGCGGACGGCGGCTGCTGGGCGCCGAAGTTCACGTCGCCCGAGCTCAGCTGCGCGTAGCCGTAGGGGGCCAGCAGCGGAGCGAACGCGGCGACGACGAGGAAGACCAGCGTCAGGACGATGCCGACGAGCAGCATGGTGCGCTGCAGGCCGACGCTGGTGCGGACCTGGTGCACCACCGGCAGCCGCTTCCAGAGCGACGTGTGCTCGGGCGTCGGCGGGGTCGCGTGGGCGACGACGAGGCCGGTCTCGGGGATGAGGTCGGTCATGTCAGTACCTGATTCTCGGGTCGACGAGCGCGGCGATGACGTCGACGACGAAGTTCGTCAGCGCCACCACCACGGCGAGCAGCACGACGATGCCCTGGACGGCCACGAAGTCGCGCGCGAGCAGGTACTGGACCAGCTGGAAGCCGAGGCCCTTCCACTCGAAGGTCTTCTCGGTGAGCACGGCGCCGCTGAGCAGCAGCGCCACCTGCAGGCCGATGACGGTGATGATCGGCACCAGCGCGGGGCGCCAGGCGTGCTGGCGCAGCAGGCGGCGCTCGTTGACGCCGCGCGACCGGGCCGCCTCGACGTAGCCGGTGTTGAGGGTGCCGATGACGTTGGTGCGGACCAGCCGCAGGAAGATGCCGCCGGTCAGCAGGCCGAGGGCGAGCGCCGGCAGGATCGCGTGCTCGAGCACGTCGAGGACGGCCGCGGGGTTGCCCGTGCTGATCGCGTCGATGAGGTAGATCCCCGTGCCCGCGCCGTTGCGCTGGAGCTCGATCTGCGTGTCGGTGGACGCGCGGCCCGCGACCGGGAGCCAGCCGAGCCAGACCGAGAAGACGAGCTTGAGCAGGATGCCGGCGAAGAACACCGGCGTCGCGTAGGCGAGGATCCCGGAGATGCGCAGCGAGGCGTCCACGCCCTTGTCGCGGCGGGCCGCGGCGATGCGACCCAGCGGGATGCCGACCACGAGCGCGACGAGCATCGCGTAGAACGCCAGCTCGAGCGTCGCCGCGCCGTACGTGAGGACGATCTCCGTGACCGGTCGGTTGTCGGAGATCGAGGTGCCGAAGTCGCCGCGGAACACCCGGCCCAGGTACTCGAGGTACTGGACGAAGATCGGCCGGTCGTAGCCGGCGGCCTCGATGCGCTCGGCCAGCTGGTCCGCGGTGAGGCGACCGCCGAGCGAGGCGGTGATCGGGTCGCCCGTCGCCCGCATGAGGACGAAGACGGTGGTCACCAGGATGAAGATCGTGGGGAAGATCAGCAGGAACCGGACCAGCAGGTAGCTGCCGAGCTTGCCGCCCGGTCGCCTGCGCTGAGGCGCCCGCGCGTCCGGCGCCGGCGCGACGCCCGAGGGGGCGTCGGTGGTCATGGAGGTCATGGGTTCCTTGCCTGTTGCGGTCGGACGAGCCGGACGGCCCCGCCCCCGAGTCTGCTCGGAGGCGGGACCGTCGGCATGCGGTGCTGCTGCGGTCAGCTCGTGGCGAGCGCGCCGTAGCGGAACTTGAAGGACGCGTCGAGCGTGTCCTCGGTGCCGGTCACGTCCGTACCCACGACCGCCACCTGGGCGCCCTGAAGATACGGGACGGTGGACAGGTCCTGCGCCACGGCGTCCTGGATGCCCTCGATGAGCGCGGTGCGGGCGTCGGCGTCGGCCGTCGTCGCCTGCTCCAGGATCATGTCGTTGACCTCCTGGTTGACGTAGTGGTTGCTCAGGAAGTTCTCCGTGAGGAAGAACGGCGTGAGGTAGTTGTCGGCGTCCGAGTAGTCCGGGAACCAGCCGAGCTGGTACGCGGGGTAGACGTCGGCGGTGCGGTCCTTCGCGTACTGCACCCACTCGGTGGTCTGCAGGTCGACCGTGAAGAGGCCGTCCTTCTCCAGCTGCTCCTTGATCAGGGCGTACTCGTCGGCCGACGACGGGCCGTAGTGGTCGTTCGAGTACTGCAGGCTGAGCGTGACCGGCGTGGTGACACCGGCGTCCTCGAGGGCGGCCTTCGCCTTGTCGGCGTCAGGTCCGCCGTCGCCGTCGCCGTACAGACCCTTCAGCGACTCGGTGGCACCGGTGAGGCCGTCCGGGACGTAGGAGTACAGGGGCGTGTAGGTGCCCTTGTAGACCTGCTCCGACAGCGGGGCCCGGTCGATCAGGTCCGCCACCGCCTGACGGACGGCGAGTGCCTTGGCCGGGTCGGCCTCGGGCGTCTTGGCGCCGAACGGCTGCGTGTCGAAGTTGAACGTGATGTAGCGGATCTCCCCGCCCGGGCCGTCGATGACCTTGACGTTGTCGTTGGTCGACAGGTCCTCGATGTCCGTCGCCGAGAGGCTCCGGAACGCCACGTCGATGTTGCCCTCCTGGATGTCCAGCTTGAGGTTCGACGAGTCGGCGTAGTACTTGACGTTGACCTCGGGGGTCTTCGCGGCCGGGAGCACGCCCATGTAGTCCTTGTACGCCTCGTACGAGATGAGCTCGTTGAAGGAGTAGCTGGTGATCGTGTACTGGCCGGCGAACGCGTTGCCGTCGACGATCTCGGTGTCCGGCGTCAGCGCGTCGGCCGCGAAGACCTCTTCGTCGACGATCGGACCGGCAGGGCTGGACAGGATCTGCGGGAAGATCTGGTCGTTCTCCGACTTCAGGTGGAAGACCACCGTGGTGTCGTCGACCGCCTCCGTGCTGTCCAGGTTGTAGAGCAGCGAGGACGGGCCGTTCTCGTCCGCGATCGCCACCTGGCGGTCGAACGTGAACTTGACGTCCGACGCGGTGAGGTCGTGGCCGTTGGCCCACTTCAGGTCCGGCTTGAGCACGACGGTGTACTCGGTGGGGGCCGTGAACTCCGCGGAGACGGCGATGTCCGGCTCGACGTCCGGGCTGCCGTACGGGGTGTTCA
>NZ_JBFUHU010000289.1:0-4919 GCF_056402235.1 Cellulomonas sp. P4_B5_2 | reverse complement strand
GGCGGGAACGGCCCCGCGTCCGCCTGGTCATCGGCGCCGCGTTCGCGTTCGGCATCACCACCGGCGTGATGGCCCTGATGCCCACGTACGTCGCGTTCGCGATCGCCTGCATCCCCGTCGGGCTGGCGTCGCTGACCATGATGACTGCGGCCAACGCGACCATCCAGCTGAGCACCGACCCCGCCGTACGGGGGCGCGTCATGGCTCTGTACATGATGGTGTTCCTGGGCGCGACGCCCATCGGGTCGCCCATCGTCGGGTGGATCGGTGAGACGTACGGCCCGCGGTGGGCCATCGGCATCGGCTCGATCTCCGCGCTGCTCGTCGCCACCGGCGCCGCGCTGTGGGCGTGGAAGAAGTGGGACGTCACCGTGCGGTACCACGTGCGCTCCCGGCCCCACCTCGAGGTGCTGTACCCGACGCTGCCCGACCGCCGCGCGGAGACCGCCGCCCGGCTCGCCACCCAGGAAGCCGCGGACCGCCAGACCGCCGCCTGAGCCGCCGTCCGGGTGGATGCTCGGGTGAAGAGAGCGCCCAGGCATGTCGTCCGAGATGTCCGGGATGTCACGATCGGTGGGTGAGTGCCACCGTCGACGAACCGCGCGCGCCCGAGGCGACCGCGCCCGGCGACGAGCCCACCACCGAACCGCCCCGACGCCGCCGCCTGACCGCCCGCCGCATCGCGTTCGGCGTCCTCGTCGTCCTCGTCGTGCTGGTGGCCGCCGCCGGCTGGCTGGCGTTCCGCGGCTACCAGGCCGGCACCGCCCTGCTCTCCGCCAAGGACGTGGTGGTCGACCTGCGCAGCGTGGTCGGCGACGGCGACACGCAGCAGATCGAGGCCCGACTCCCCGAGGTCCAGGCGGACCTCGCGGCCGCGCGCCGGGCGACATCGGACCCGGTGTGGCGGGTGGCCGAGCACGTGCCCTGGGTGGGCGCGCAGCTCGAGGCCGTGCGGGTGGTCTCCGTGTCGCTCGACGACGTGGTGCGCGACGCGCTCCCGGCGATCGGGCGTATCGACGACGTCCTGCACGCCCAGGAGGCCCGGGGCACAGACGGGCGGATCGACCTCGCCCCCCTGGTCGAGGCCGCCCCGGACATCGCCGCGGCCGCCGCGAGCGCCCACGCCGCGCAGGCCGCGGTGGCCGCGATCGACACCGACGCGCTGGTGCCGCAGCTCGCCGGCCCGGTGACCCAGCTGCAGGACGGGATGGCCCAGGTCACGGGTGCGCTCGACGCCGGCGCCCAGGTGGCGGCGCTCCTGCCGCCGATGCTCGGCGTCGACGGCCCCCGCACCTACCTCCTGGTCTCGCTCAACTCCTCGGAGCTGCGCAGCGCCGGCGGCATCGTCGGCGCGTTCGCCGTGCTGAAGGCCGACAACGGCACGATCGACCTCACCGAGCAGCGCACCACCGCGGACCTGCCGGGGATCGAGACCTCGATCCTGCCGCTCAGCGACGAGGAGCTGCGCTTCGACACCGACCGGCTGGGCCGGTGGGTGCAGAACGCCGTGATGACCCCCGACTTCCCGCGCAGCGCCGAGCTGCTGACGGCCCGCTGGGAGCGGGACATCGGCACGCACGTAGACGGGGTCATCGCCACCGACCCCGTCGCGGTCTCCTACCTGCTCGGCGCCACAGGGGCGGTCACCGAGCCGAGCGGCCAGCAGATCGACGCCGGGAACGTCCTGCAGGTCCTGCTGCGCGACGCCTACCTCACGTTCGGCGACGACGCGGCCGCGGGCGACGCCTTCTACACGGGCGTCGCGTCGACGATCTTCCGCGCGGTCGGTGCCGGTCAGGGCGACTCCCGGGCCGTCGTCGACGCGCTGGCCCGGGCGGGGGCCGAGGGCCGGCTGCGGATGTGGTCGGCGCACCCGGAGGAGCAGAAGAGGCTGGTGGCCACGAGCGTCGGTGCGGCGTTCCTCACCGGCCCGTTCCCGGACGCCACGGGGGTGTTCCTCAACGACGGGACCGCGGGCAAGCTCGGCTACTACCTGAGCACCGCGCTGACGGTCGAGAACCTGCGCTGCGACGGCCCGGAGCCCACCGCCACGGTCCGCCTCGACCTCGACTACCGCCCGCCCGCGGAGGTGGCGACGTTCCCGCGGTACGTCACCGGGTGGAGCTTCACCTCGCTGCCGACCGGGTGGCTCGCGACCAACATCACCGTGTACGCGCCGGTCGGCGCCCCTCTGGAGGCGCTCGGGCGGAACGACGGCGCCGTCTCCGGGGGCACCGGGCAGTCGGCCGGCCGCAACGTGCAGGTGGTGACCTCCTGGCTGGAGCCCGGCGCGCGCGAGACCTACCGGTTCGACGTGCCCGTCCGCGACGGCCGGGTCGACGTCTGGACCACGCCCACGCTCACCAGCCCGGGTCTGATCACGGCCACGTGCTCCCCGGGAGAGTGAACGGGCGAAACGTCCGAAATCACCCGTTATGCCCATGTGTAAACGGGTGCAGGCAGGACACAATGGGGACCGAAATGTCCGATTAGCCGACAGGGGCACGATCATGGTCAGGCTCGTACGGGGCGCGGTCGTCGCGTTCCTCGCAGTCTTCGTCGCCCTCGCCGGCGCGCTGCCCTCCTCGGCGGAGGGCCCCAGCCCGTCGCCCTCCGTGTCCTCGACGGCCGAGCCGGTCTACGGGTGCATCGACAAGGTCGACGGCTACGGCGCCCCGCGCGCCTGCCAGCTCAACGTCCTCATCCAGGCACCGATCTGCGACAACGACGTGCCCAAGCTGAAGTACGCGCTCGAGGTCATCGGGTCGCCGAACACCACGGCGACGGTCACCTTCGTCAACCCGTCTGGTCCGGACGTCGTCTACGCCGACCAGCCCTTGAGCGGAACGGTCAACTGGCCGGGCGCCGTGGTCGGTCCCGACGGTCGCGGCATCGACTGGCCCGGCTGGACGCAGCTCACCGACGGGTCCTGGGTCGAGGGCGACGAGTTCGACTGGGTGCGCCCCTCGGTGCAGGTGATGTTCCAGGTGAACCCCGAGGCCACCGTCACGGTCGCCTACCCGCCGTCGACCCCCTCCTGCAACACCGACCCGGAGGACAGCGAGGTGCTGGTCGACAACCCGACGGCCGCCGTGCTCTCCGCCACCGGCTCGGAGGCCCAGCCGCTGCTGCTGGCCGGCGGTGCACTCGTCCTGGTCGGCGCGCTCACCGTGGCGCTCGTCTCGATCGCCCGCCGCCGCCGTCCGACGGCCTGACCCCCAAGCACACCGACTCCGCCTCCCGCGCTGACCGCGGGAGGCGGGCCCATGCTCAGACGAGCTGGTCCACCACGTGGTCGATGCAGGCGGTGAGGGCCAGCACGTCGTCCGGCTCGACCGCCGGGTACATGGCGACGCGCAGCTGGTTGCGGCCCAGCTTCCGGTAGGGCTCGACGTCGACGACCCCGTGGGCCCGCAGCACACGAGCAACCGTCGCCGCCTCGATCTCCGGGTCCAGGTCGATGGTGCCGACGACGTTCGAGCGCAGCCCGGGGTCGGTGACGAAGGGTGTCGCCCAGTCGCGCGAGTCCGCCCAGCCGTACAGGTGGCCGGCCGACGTCGCGGTGCGGTGCGCGGCCCAGGCCAGGCCACCGTTCCCGAGGATCCAGTCGAGCTGCTCGGCCAGGAGCACGAGGGTCGCGATCGCCGGCGTGTTCAGCGTCTGGTCGAGCCGGGAGTTCGCCACGGCCGTGGTGAACGAGAGCGACTCGGGGATCCACCGCCCGCTCGACTCGAGGCGGGCGGCGCGCTCGATCGCGGCGGGGGAGGCGGCAGCGAGCCACAGGCCCCCGTCCGACGCGAACGACTTCTGCGGCGCGAAGTAGTAGACGTCGGTCTGCGCCACGTCGACCGCCAGACCCCCGGCGCCCGACGTGCCGTCGACGAGGACCAGCGCACCCTGCGCGTGCGAGCCGGCCACCCGGTGCACGGGCGCGGCGACTCCGGTGGACGTCTCGTTGTGCGGCCACGCGTAGGCGTCGACACCGTCGGCGAAGGCCGGCACCGCCACGCCGCCGGGCGCCGCGCGGGTGACCACGGGCTCGCCGACGAACGGGGCGCGGGTCGCGGCGGCCGCGAACTTGGCGCCGAACTCGCCGAACGTGCCGAACGCGGCCCGGTCCTCGATCAGGCAGAGGGTGGCCACGTCCCAGAACAGGGTGGAGCCGCCGTTGCCCAGCACGATCTCGTAGCCCTCGGGCAGGTCGAACAGGGCGGCGAGGYCCGCGCGCACGCGTCCGACGAGCGCCCGCACGGGAGCCTGCCGGTGGGAGGTGCCCAACAGCTCGGCGGCGGGGCCGGCCAGCGCGTCCACCTGGGCGCGCCGGATCTTCGAGGGGCCGGAACCGAAGCGGCCGTCCACGGGCAGCAGGTGCGCGGGGATGGTGATCTCGTGAGCATCGGGCACGTCGCCGAGGATAGGCGGTCGTGGACCTCGACCCCGACTGTCGGCTCGACCAACTAATCTGTGACAGCGCGCGCCCCATCCCGGCTGGGGCCTCCGCGCGACGACGACCCGACGCGGGAGGCCTTGCAGTGAGCGACCTGATCGACACGACGGAGATGTACCTCAAGACGGTCTACGAGCTCACCGAGGAAGGCATCACCCCCCTGCGCGCCCGCATCGCGGAGCGGCTGGGGCACTCGGGGCCCACGGTCTCCCAGACGGTGGCGCGCATGGAGCGCGACGGGCTGGTGGTCGTCACCGGCGACCGCCACCTCGAGCTGACGGAGCTGGGCATGAGCAAGGCCGTCCGCGTCATGCGCAAGCACCGGCTGGCCGAGCGCCTGCTCACGGACGTCATCGGCCTGGAGTGGCCGTACGTGCACGAGGAGGCCTGCCGCTGGGAGCACGTGATGAGCGAGCGGGTGGAGAAGCGGCTCGCGTCGCTGCTGGACCACCCCCACTTCGACCCCTACGGC
>NZ_JBFUHU010000288.1:0-4921 GCF_056402235.1 Cellulomonas sp. P4_B5_2 | reverse complement strand
CGACCGACGGCGCGGTGACCGGCACGTCGTTCGCGAGCACGACGCCGTTGCCGGTGGCGCCGCCGCGCAGCTCCTTGGCCAGCGACCGCAGCAGCCCGTCAACGCCCTGGCGGGCCGCGGCGACCGCGGGGGCGTCGTCGGCGACGGCTGCGCGCGAGACGGTGATGACCCGACCGCCGCGGGGCAGCGACTTCAGGACGGCGCCGACCTCGAGCACGGGCTCCGACAGCTGGTCCGGGTGGGTCAGCTCGGTGAGGGACAGGACGACCGCGGAGTACCGCGTGCCGGGCGTCGCGTGGCGGTGCACGTCGAGGTTCCAGTCGGCGGACAGCAGCCCGGCGAGCGCGTCGGACTCGGAGCCCCGGCCGAGCACCAGCACGGCCCCCTCGACCAGCGGCTGCCCGGCCGCGTAGCGCTTGAGGGGCGCCGGCTGGGGGAGACCCAGCTGCTTCGCGAGCTTCTTGGTGAACCCGCTGTTGACCAGGTTCAGGTAGGTGTCCGTCATGGTCATGCCGCCTCGAGGATCGCGGTGAGGCCCAGCCCGCCGGCTGCGCAGATGGACACGAGCGCACGCACGGGCGTGTCCGAGCCGGACGCCACCTTCCGGCGGTGCAGCTCCTTGCTGATGGTCGCGATGATCCGTCCACCGGTCGCGGCGAACGGGTGCCCCGCGGCGAGCGACGAGCCGTGCACGTTGAGCTTGGCGCGGTCGACGGAACCGAAGGCGCCCTCCAGGCCGAGTCGGGAAACCCCGAACTCCTCGGACTCCCACGCGGCCAGCGTCGTGAGCACGGTGGCCGCGAACGCCTCGTGGATCTCGATGTAGTCGAAGTCGGCCAGGGTCAGCCCGTTGCGGGCGAGCAGCCGCGGTACCGCGAACGCGGGGGCCATGAGCAGGCCGTCGTCGCCGTGCACGAAGTCGACCGCACCGGCCTCGGCATCGACCAGCGAGGCGAGCGGGACCAGGTCGTGAGCGTCCGCCCACTCCTGCGACCCGAGCAGCACGGCCGAGGCGCCGTCGGTCAGCGGCGTCGAGTTGCCGGCCGTCATGGTCGCGGGCGTGTCCAGGCCGAGGCCGAACGCGGGCTTGAGCTTGGCCAGCTTCTCCAGCGAGGAGTCGGCGCGCAGGTTGGCGTCGCGCGTCAGGCCGCGGAACGGGGTGACCAGGTCGTCGAAGAACCCGGAGTCGTAGGCCGCGGCGAGCCTCTGGTGGCTGGCCAGCGCGACCTCGTCCTGCGCCTCCTGCGTGATGCCCCACTGCGCGGTGGTCAGGGCCTGGTGCTCGCCCATCGACAGGTGCGTGCGCGGCTCGCCCGTGTTCGGCGCCGACGGAGCGAGGTCCTTCGGGCGGATCTTCGCGACGGCCGCGAGCTTCTGCCCGACGGAACGCGCGCGGGACAGGTCGAGCAGCGCGCGGCGCAGCCGGTTGCTCACCGCGATGGGCGCGTCCGACGTGGAGTCGACGCCGCCGGCGATCGCGGACTCGAGCTGGCCGAGGCGGATCTTGTTGCTCAGGGAGACGACGGTCTCCAGGCCGGTCGCGCAGGCCTGCTGGACGTCGTACGCGGGGGTCTCGGCGGAGAGGGCCGAGCCGAGGACGGACTCGCGGGTGAGGTTGAAGTCCTTGCTGTGCTTGAGCACGGCACCCGCGGCGACCTCGCCGATGCGCTCGCCCTGGAGGCCGTACCGGGCGACCAGCCCGTCGATCGCGGCGGTGAGCATGTCCTGGTTGCTGGCGCGGACGTACGGTCCGCCGGCGCGGGCGAAGGGGATCCGGTTGCCGCCGAGCACGTAGGCCTTGCGGACGCTCGGGGTGGGGGTGGGTCGGGCCATGAGGCGCGTTCCTCTCGCATCGTCGCTGAGCGGGGGACCGAGCGCGGGGCGCTCGAGGATGATGACGTGGTGTCCGAAACCCACAGTACCTGATACCTTCGGTCTCGTGAGCCCTGTCACACCGGGCCCGTCGAAGGCGACGGCCCTCACGCTGCTGAACTCCGAGGCCGGTCGTGCGCGACCGGCCTTGCCGACCCCCCCTGCGACCCGCCGACCGCCGGACGACGCCTTTGCCGCCGACGGTCGCTCGACCCGCTGGGCCGACCACCGCGAGGCACGCCGCGCGGAGCTCGTCCGCATCGCCCGCCGGACCGTCCACCACAAGGGTCCGGACGTGTCGATGGAGGAGATCGCCGCCGCGGCGGGCACCTCCAAGTCGATCGTCTACCGGTACTTCGCCGACAAGACCGGCCTGCAGATCGCCGTCGCCGAGGCCGTCGTGCTCCAGATCCAGGGGGCGCTCGAGGGCGTCCTGCGGATCGCGCCGACCCCCCGAGACGGCCTGCGCGCGATGGTCGCGGTGTACCTCGAGATGATCGAGTCGTCGCCCAACGTCTACGCGTTCGTTACGCGCAACGGCTCCGTCGAGTCCGGCGGACCGCTCGGGCACTTCCTCGACTCGGTGACCGCGCTGGTCGCCGCCCCGTTCGCCCGCGGGCTCACCGAGGAGCACGAGGGGCGGAGGACGGCTCGGAGGCCCGAGGCCTCCCAGGAGGACGACTCGGCTCTCGCCGCCCGCGTCGCGCTGGCCGAGTCGTGGGCCGCCGGCGCCGTCGGCTTCGTCCGCGGCTCCGGCGAGTGGTGGCTGGCCCACCGCGACGAGCCCGCCAGCCCGGACCGCGAGGAGCTCACCGCCCAGGTCGCCGCATGGCTCTGGGCCGGACCCGTCGGGCTGCTCGCCCGTGACCGCAACCGCACGTCCCCCGACCACACGCACGCCCCGGAGGAGTCCCGATGACCACCACCACCCCGCGCCCCACCGTCGACGCGCCCGGTTCTGGCGACCCGCGGCTCGACGCGGACGTCCGCAACGTCGACATCGCCCACCTGAGCAAGGTCCTGCTGGGGCACTACCCCGAGCTGCGCCTCGCCGCCCGCAACCTCATGGCCGACGAGCGGTTCCACCGGATCGAGGGCCTGACCCTGGCCGAGCACCGCGAGCGGGTCATCGGCCAGCTGCGGCTGCTGGTCGCCGAGGGTGACGTGCACCGCTCGTTCCCGGAGCGGTTCGGGGGCGCCGAGGACCACGGTGGCTTCCTGGCGCGGTTCGAGGAGCTGACGCACGCGGACCCGTCGCTGCAGATCAAGTCGGGCGTGCAGTGGGGGCTGTTCGCCTCGGCCATCTACCACCTGGGCACCGAGCGCAACCACGACGAGTTCCTGGCCGACTCCCTCTCGCTCGCGGTCCCGGGCGCCTTCGCGATGACGGAGACCGGCCACGGCTCGGACGTCGCCGCGATCGGCACCACCGCGACGTACGACCCGGCGACGCAGGAGTTCGTCATCCACACGCCGTTCCGCGCGGCGTGGAAGGACTACCTGGGCAACGCCGCTCTGCACGGCACGGCGGCGACCGTCTTCGCCCGCCTGGTGACCGCGGGTGTCGACCACGGGGTGCACGCCTTCTACGTCCCGCTGCGCGACCCGGAGACGATGGAGTTCCTGCCCGGCGTCGGCGGCGAGGACGACGGGCTCAAGGGGGGCCTCAACGGCATCGACAACGGCCGGCTCTGGTTCGACCAGGTCCGCATCCCGCGCACCAACCTGCTCAACCGGTACGGCGACGTCGCCGAGGACGGCACCTACTCGTCGCCCATCGCGAGCCCCGGCCGCCGGTTCTTCACCATGCTCGGCACGCTCGTGCAGGGCCGTGTCTCGCTCGACGGTGCCGCGGTCACGGGCGCCCGCCTCGGCCTGACCATCGCGATCACCTACGGCAACCAGCGCCGCCAGTTCAACGCGGCGTCGCCCACCGAGGAGGTCGTGATCCTCGACTACGCGGAGCACCAGCGACGCCTGCTCCCGTTGCTCGCGGAGACGTACGCCGCCGGGTTCGCGCACGAGGACCTGCTCGCCGCGTTCGACGACGTGTTCTCGGGCCGCAACGACACCCCGGAGACGCGCGAGGACCTGGAGACGCTGGCCGCCGCGCTCAAGCCGGCGTCGACCTGGCACGTGCTGAACACCCTCCAGGTGGCGCGCGAGGCCTGCGGCGGTGCCGGGTTCCTGGCCGAGAACCGCCTGACCAGCCTGCGCGCCGACCTCGACGTGTACGCGACGTTCGAGGGCGACAACACGGTCCTGCTGCAGCTCGTCGGCAAGCGCCTGCTCACCGACTACTCGAAGAGCTTCAAGCACCTCGACGCGACGAAGGTCGCCCGCATGGTGGCCGAGCGCGCGTCCGACGCCGCCCGGTACCGCACGCCGTTGCACCGGGCCGTGCAGACGATCGCCGACGTCGGCGACCCGCGCCGCTCGGCCGGCCAGCTGCGCGAGACGGCCACCCAGCGCGAGCTGCTGGTGGACCGCGTCGAGACGATGGTCGCCGAGATCGCCCAGGCGCTGCGCCCGGCCCAGAAGGCCGACCCCGCCACGGCTGCGGCACTGTTCAACGCGCACCAGCACGAGCTCGTCGAGGCCGCCCGCGCGCACGCCGAGCTGGTCCAGTGGGAGTCGTTCACCGCCGCGCTCGAGCGCGTCACCGACCCCGGCACCCGCCAGATCCTCACCTGGGTGCGCGACCTGTTCGGGCTCACGCTCATCGAGCGCCACCTCACCTGGTACCTGCTCAACGGCCGGCTGTCCGCGGGCCGCGCCCGGACGGTCACGTCCTACATCGACCGGCTGCTGGCCCGGCTGCGCCCGCACGCGCAGTCCCTGGTCGACGCCTTCGGCTACGAGCAGGCGCACCTGCGCGCCCCGATCGCGTCGGGCGCCGAGCAGGCCCGGCAGGACGAGGCGCGGGCCTACTACCGGGCGCAGCGGGCGTCCGGCGATGCCCCCGTCCCGGAGAAGCACAAGCGCTGATCCCCGACTGCGCGCCGACCCGGCGCGTCGACCCGACGCCTCCACCCCCCGAGGCGACGGC
>NZ_JBFUHU010000287.1:0-4953 GCF_056402235.1 Cellulomonas sp. P4_B5_2 | reverse complement strand
GTCCGGCGGGTGGTCGCCGGACACGACGTCAGAGGTTCTGGCCGTCTCCGACCGGCTGCGGCTGACCCGACCGCGGCGGCAGGGCGTTGCCGCGGTTGTCCAGGTCGCCGAGCAGGTTCTCGAGGTAGCTCTTGAGGCGGGTCCGGTAGTCGCGCTCGAACACCCGCAGCTCGTCGATCTTGCGCTCCAGGAGCGAGCGCTCCTGCTCGAGCTGACCGAGCGTGCGCTGCGACGTCTCCTCGGCCTCGCGCACGATGCGGTTGGCCTGGCTCTTGGCCTCACCGACGAGGCGGTCCGACTCCTCCTGGCCGCTGCGCACGTAGTCGTCGTGCAGCTTCTGGGCCAGCGCGAGCATGCCCGTGGCGGACTCCGGCTCGCTCGTCCGCGCGCCGCTCTGCACAGGCGCGACGATCGGGGCGGGCTGGGCGACGGGGGCGGCGATCACCGGCGCGGGAGCCGGGATGGGCTCGGGCGTGGGCTCCGGCTTGGGTGCCGGCGCGGCCTGCTGGGCACCCGCACGACTGAGCTCGGCGATCCGGCGCTCGGCCGCCGCCAGCTTCGTCTTCAGGTCGTCGTTCTCACCCTGCAGGTCGCGCAGCGTGTTGACGACCTCGTCCAGGAAGTCGTCGACCTCGTCCTGGTCGTAGCCCTCGCGGAACTTCGTGGCCTGGAACTTCTTGTTCAAGACCTCGTCTGCAGTCAGCAGAGCCATCGTCATCACCTCAGTCGGTAGTGCTCGGTCGGGCCGGCGGCAGTCCACCGACCGCCTCGGGCCACGGTATCGGAGAATGCGGTGCGCGCACGTCCCCGCGACACGCCCATGGACAGGTGGATCGTCAGGTCAGATGCGGCTGAGGATGGACATCAGGATCGAGCATCCCAGCACGAGGACCAGGAAGGCGAGGTCCAGACGGACGGATCCGATGGCGAGCGGGGGCAGGATCCGCCGCAACGCCTTGAGCGGAGGATCGGTGACGGTGTACGTCGCCTCCGCGATCACCAGGGCGATCCCGGAGGGGTGCCAGTCCCGCGCGAAGAACTGCACCCAGTCCAGCACGAGCCGGATCAGGAGCAGGATGAAGAACGCGAGGACGACGTAGAACAGCAGTGCGGCGACGAGTTGCACGCGTCAGCTCTGGTTGTAGAAGCCCGCACGCGCCGGCGGCTCTGCGACGGGGCCGGCAGCCTCGCCGGCGACCTCGACGTGCGCCGGCGAGAGCAGGAACACCTTGCTGGTCACCCGCTCGATCGCGCCGTGCAGCCCGAAGATCAGACCCGCGGAGAAGTCGACGAGCCGCTTGGCGTCGGCGTCGTCCATGTCCGTGAGGTTCATGATGACCGGGGTGCCCTCGCGGAACGCCTCGCCGATCTTGCGCGCGTCGTTGTACGAGCGGGGGTGGATCGTGGTGATGCGACGGAGCTCACCAGCGGGTGCRGGAGCGTGCTGCGCCGCCTGCGTGGGCAGCGACGTGCGCGTCGGCCGGTGCAACGGCGTGACCTGGGCCTCGTACTCCTGCGGCACCGCGACCTCCTGGTCGTCGAACTCCTCGAGGTACTCCTCGTGCTCCGACCGGTCGTCGGCCAGGCCGAGGTACAGCATCGTCTTGCGCAGCGCTCCGGCCATCGCCTTGGCTCCCTCCCCGGATCTCTCCGGACCACCCCGGAGCCCCTGCCGGTCCTGACGGCGACGGTGGGCTCCCTCTGCCGGTCACGGTAGCAACGCGCGCGTTCCGGTCACCGGTGCGACACGCCCGACAACCTCGGCGGCTGTCACGCCTGCATGCCGACCACCCCGGCGAACCGGCCTGTGCGGGGCGAACGCCGGTAGGAGAACAGCGCGGGGTCCGTCCACGTGTCGCGCGCCTGCACGGTGACGCGCCCGACACCGGCCCGCCGCAGCACCGCGACGACGCCCGCGGGCAGGTCGAGGGCAGGGGTCCCCCAGTCGGTCGTCGCCCGCGTCTCCGGGACCGCGTCCGCGACCTCGTCCCGCAGGGCGGCGGGCACCTCGTACGACTCCCCCGCGATCGACGGTCCGAGGGCCGCCCGGATCCGGTCGACGTCCGCGCCCTGGGTGACCATCGCGGAGACCGCCGCCTCGACGACTCCGGCCACCAGCCCGCGCCGACCGGCGTGCACCGCGGCCACCACGCCGGCGGAGGCGTCCGCCAGCAGCACGGGCACGCAGTCGGCCACGAGCACCGCGACCGCGACCGACGGGTCGACGGACACCAGGGCGTCGTACTCGCCGACCGAGATGGCGCCCGCCGCGGGCGGCTCGGACAGGACGACGATCCCCGTCCCATGCACCTGCGCGGCGTACGCGACCGGCACTCCTGCCCACCGCTCGAGCCGTGCCCGGTTGCGCGCGACGTCGGACGGCTCGTCGCCCACCTGGTAGCTGAGGTTCAGGGCGTCGTACGGCGGGCGGCTCACCCCGCCGCCGCGCGTGCTGAACCCTGCTCGGACGCCGGGCCCGAGATCGACCTCCACGACGGGCGGGAGGTCGTTCCCGGGCTGCGTTCCGCTCACGGCCCGGCTACTTGAGGAAGTCCGGTACGTCCAGCTCGTCGCGGTCGCGCCGGGGGGCGTCCTCGCTGAAGATCCGGGGCACCTCCAGCGCTCCCGTGATCGGCGTCGGCTCCGCCTCGGTGGACAGGAAGGCCGGGACGTCGGGCTGAGCCGGCGCGGCCGCACGGTTCTGCGTGTAGGAGCCGACGGGGACCAGCTGCTCCTCGGGGTCGAGCACCGGGCGCGGCGTCGGGACCTGTGAGGCGACGGCCGGCACCTGACGGGCCGAGTTGCCGCTGACCTGACCGAGCGCGCGGGCGTCGCGGCGGATCGTCGGCGAGCCGGAGTCGAAGCCGGCCGCGATGACGGTGACGCGGACCTCGTCGCCCAGGGCGTCGTCGATCACGGCACCGAAGATGATGTTGGCCTCGGGGTGCGCGGCCTCCTGGACCAGCCGCGCGGCCTCGTTGATCTCGAAGAGCCCGAGGTCGGAGCCACCCTGGATGGACAGCAGCACGCCGTGCGCGCCGTCGATGCTGGCCTCGAGCAGGGGCGAGGAGATCGCCATCTCGGCGGCCTGGACCGCGCGGTCGTCGCCGCGGGCGAAGCCGATGCCCATGAGCGCCGAGCCGGCACCCTGCATGACGGACTTCACGTCCGCGAAGTCGAGGTTGATCAGGCCGGGCGTGGTGATCAGGTCCGTGATGCCCTGGACACCCGACAGCAGCACCTGGTCGGCCGAGTGGAACGCGTCCAGCACCGACACCGAGCGGTCGGAGATCTGCAGCAGCCGGTCGTTGGGGATGACGATGAGGGTGTCGACCTCGGCGCGCAGCGCCTCGATGCCCGAGTCGGCCTGCACGGAACGACGACGGCCCTCGAAGGTGAACGGGCGCGTGACCACACCGATGGTCAGGGCACCGAGCGACCGGGCGATCCGCGCGACGACGGGCGCGCCACCGGTGCCGGTGCCACCGCCTTCGCCCGCGGTGACGAAGACCATGTCGGCGCCCCGCAGGACGTCCTCGATCTCGTCCTTGTGGTCCTCGGCGGCCTTCTTGCCGACCTCGGGGTCCGCGCCGGCGCCGAGGCCGCGCGTGAGCTCGCGACCGACGTCGAGCTTGACGTCCGCGTCCGACATCAGCAGCGCCTGGGCGTCGGTGTTGACGGCGATGAACTCGACACCCTTGAGGCCGACCTCGATCATGCGGTTCACGGCGTTGACGCCGCCGCCGCCGATGCCGACGACCTTGATGACCGCCAGGTAGTTCTGCGGAGCTGCCACGGTGGGTGCCTCTCGTTCTGTGCCGGTCGCGGCCGGGGCCACGTGGTCCGTCCGCGGCCCGCTCGACGGCGGGACAGGGTCGGGGTGAAACCTTCACCCTCTACTTGAGGGTTATAGTTATGTCAGGTGTGCTGTCAGTGCGTGACGCTAGGTGCCGTCCGGACCTCGAGCAACGACCGCGCCGCGCGTGTCGGGAGTTGCTTGAGAATCTCGCCCATACCCTTCACTTCGTGATGGGCAGGCGAGGCGCGGACACGTCGATGATGGTCGCTCCCGCAGCGGCCGGCGACGCGCGCAGGGCGGACAGGACCGCGATCTTCAGCGGGGTCTCGCTCGCGCTCCCCCAGTCGACGCGCACGCCGTCGCGCAGGCTCATGGTCACGGTGTCCTGGGTGCGTGCCGACACGCCACCCACCTGCGCGAGCAGCTCGACCGGCAGCCTCTGGAGCACGCTGAGCACCGCGGTGAGCGTGCGCTTGTCCCCCACCGGCACGTCCACCACCGGCAGACCGTCGGGGGCGGCATCGACGCGGCCGACCTGGACGCCTTCCATGTCGAGCAGGGCGAACCCGGGTGCACCGTGCGTCGCGGCGCTCGACTCCTCCGGGACGGCGGCGACCGGCTCGCGGGCCACGAGCACCACGACGAGGCCGTGCGGCCACGACCTGGTGACGCGTGCCTCCCGGACGCCGGGCACCTCGAGGACCTCGTCGCGCAGCCGCACCGTGTCCAGGCGCGGCAGCGGGGTGCTCGCGTGCGCGTCGACCACCGCGAGCACCTGGTCGACGGCGACCACGGTCCCGGCCCCCTCGACGTCGACCTGCGCCGGCTCGAGCGCGAGCACCGGGGAGATGAGCAGGAGCCAGCCGAGCGAGCCGACCGCGAGCACCGACCCGACCGCCAGCAGCACCTGCCGACGGGCGAGGTTCCGGCGGGCACGGGACCGCTCGGCGAACCGGGCGACCGAGCTGGTGGACACCACGGGCGGGGCCACCGGACCGGCGTACTTGCGGGCACCACCGGCGCTGTACGTGGTGACCGCGCGTCCGAAGGCCTGGCCGTCCTGCTGGGCCGGCGTCGGGGCGGTCGTCGGCCTCGGGGCGGTCGCGGGCTTCGGGGCGGCCGCCGGCCTGGCGGGCGTCGCTCGCGCCGCGGCC
>NZ_JBFUHU010000286.1:0-4955 GCF_056402235.1 Cellulomonas sp. P4_B5_2 | reverse complement strand
GCCCTCGACTCCCTCGAGACCGTCGGCGCTGCTGCCGGCCTCGACGGCGCCGCCGTCCGCGACGAGGGCGCGCGCCTCGCCGCCGCCGTCGCCGAGTCGATCCCCGGGGCGGCCACGGGATGGCTCGCCGCGGTCGGCTCGCCGGACGCGACCTTCGGGGCGTTCTTCGCGGCGGCCTCGAGCGCGCGGCGCTGGCGGTCGGCCCCGACCGACCTGCTCGTCGGGCTCGTCGGGACCCCGCACGCATCGGGCTACGCGAGCGCGCTCGCGGACGTGGTGTCCGCCGCGTGCGACCTCGGACCCGCACCGATCGAGGTGATCGCCCGCGCCTCGGCCACCGCCGCCGTGCAGCTCGCAGGGGTGAACGGTCCCACCCCCGTGGCGACCGATCCGCCGTCCGCGTTCGACCTGCCCCGCCTCGACCCGTCGTCGTTCGACCTGTCCGCCCTCGCCCTGCCGCCGCAGCCCGGCGCCGGGGAGCCGGGGCTCGTCCCGGTCCGCCCGACGCCCGTCGCGGGTACGACGTACGTCCCCGAGGAAAAGCCGGCGAAGACCCTGGAGGACCTGCTGGCCGAGCTCGACGCGCTCGTCGGCCTCCGCCGCGTCAAGGCCGAGATCCGGCAGCAGACCCAGCTCCTGCGGGTCGAGCGCCTGCGCACCGAGGCCGGTCTCACGGCGCCCACGCTCACGCGTCACCTGGTGTTCCTGGGCAACCCCGGCACGGGCAAGACGACGGTCGCGCGGCTGGTGGCCGGCATCTACCGGGCGCTCGGGCTGCTCACCCAGGGGCACCTGGTCGAGGTGGACCGCTCCGAGCTGGTCGCGGGGTACCTCGGGCAGACGGCCGTGAAGACCTCCGAGGTCGTCGCGACGGCCCTCGGTGGGGTCCTGTTCGTCGACGAGGCCTACGGGCTGGCCGAGGACCAGTACGGCGCCGAGGCGGTGAACACCCTGGTCAAGGACATGGAGGACCACCGCGACGACCTCGTGGTGATCGTCGCCGGGTACCCGGGGCCGATGGCGACCTTCCTGGCCACCAACCCCGGGCTGGAGAGCCGGTTCTCCACGACGGTCGAGTTCGACGACTACACCGACGCCGAGCTGCGCGAGATCTTCGCCCGCGCCGCGGCCAAGGCCGACTTCGAGCCGACGCCCGAGTGCCTGGACCGGTTCGAGGAGCTGGCGTCGCTGCAGATCCGCGACGAGGGGTTCGGCAACGGCCGCTATGCGCGCAACGTGCTGGACCAGGCGATCACCAGGCACGCCTGGCGGCTGCGGGACGTTGAGCAACCGACGGTGGACCAGCTCCGGCTGATCCTCCCGGAGGACCTGGTGCCGGCCCCCGACGAGCCGGCCCCCGACGAGCCGGTGGCCGACGAGCCGACGAGTGACGAGCAGGTAGCCGAGGAACCGGTGGCCGACGGGCCCACCGCACAGACCGACGCCCACATCGAGGAGTCCGCGTGACGCAGACCATCGCCCCGCCGGCGGCGCCCTCCGCCGCGGCCCCTCCGGTCCACCGCACCGGGCTGCGCGGCGCGCTGAGCCGCACGCCCGGCCGGCTGCGGGTCGCCGGCGTCGTGTCCGTGCTGGCCGCCGCCGCGGTGGGCGTGATCGGCCTCAACGCGGGTCTGGCCCAGTCCGAGGCGCTGTCCGACGCCGACGCCGACACCACCCAGCTGGTCGGCATCCAGGACGTCCGCAACGACCTGGTGGTGGCCGACGCGACCGCGACCAACGCGTTCCTCGTCGGTGGCCTGGAGCCGCCGGAGCAGCGCGCCCGGTACGACGAGGCCGTCGCGTCCGCCGCGAACGGGCTCGCCGAGCTGGCCGGCTCCAACGGCGCCGACGCGGACCTGCTCGGCCAGGCGAACGCCGGACTGACCACGTACACCGGCCTCGTCGAGCAGGCCCGCGCCAACAACCGGCAGGGCTTCCCGGTCGGTGCCGCGTACCTCGACCAGGCGTCGGCGGTGCTGCGCACGGACGTGCTCCCGCACCTGGACGACCTGGTGCAGGCCAACAGCGACCGGGTCGACTCGTCGTTCGACTCGGTGGGCTCCGTGCCGTGGCTGCTGGCCTTCGGTGTCCTCGCGCTCGCGGTGCTCGTCGTCGTGCAGGTGTGGCTGGCCAAGCGCACGCACCGCCGCCTGAACGCCGGGCTGTTCTGGTCCACGGTCCTCGCGCTCGCCGCGACGATCGGTGGGGCCGTGGTGCTCGGCTCGGCGGCGGGGAAGGCGGGCGACGCGCGCAGCGGTCCCTACGACGCCACCGTCTCGGTGTCGCAGGCGTACTCGCTGGCCAACGACGCGAAGTCCCAGGAGTCGTTCACGCTCATCAAGCGCGGCTCGGGTGCGGTGTACGAGGAGCAGTTCGTGGCCAAGACCGACGAGGCGCGCGAGCTGCTGGTCCGGCCGACCGTCGACGACAACCTCGTCGTGCTGCTCGACCGGTGGGTCGCCTCGCACGAGGAGATCCGCGCGCTCGACGACGGCGGCGACTGGGACGGCGCGGTCGCCCTGGCGATCAGCGAGGAGCCGGGCGCTCCGAACGATGTGTTCGCCGAGTTCTCGACCGCCGCGTCCAGCAGTCTGGAGTCCAGCGCCGCGCAGACGCACGACGCCCTGTCGGGCTCCGGCGGGTCGTCGGTCCTGGTCGGCTGGTTGATGCTCGTCGCGGGTGTGCTGGCCGCGGTCCTGTCCTGGCGCGGCATCTCGACCCGAGTGGAGGAGTACCGGTGACCACGACACGTTCGACCCGCCTGGGTCTCGCAGCGATCCTGGCCTCGCTCGCCCTCGTCGCGGGCTGCGCGGGCGTCCCCGCAGCGGCCCCGGCGGCCCAGCAGGAGCGCGCGGCGGCCTCGGTCGCCCTCCCGGCCGCGACGGTCTGCGACGACGCGATCGAGTCGACGACCTCCTACGCCCCAGCACCCGGCGCGGCCACGCCGACCGTGGACGCCATCCGCGCCCGCGGAGCGCTGCGGGTCGGGGTCTCGGCCGACACTCTGCTCATGGGCTCGCGCAACCCGCTGTCCGGCCAGATCGAGGGCTTCGACATCGACATGCTGCACGCCGTCTCGGCCGCGATCTTCGGCGACCCGAACCGGCTGCAGTTTCGGGTGATCACCTCGGCGCAGCGGCTCGAGGTGCTGGAGAACCACGAGGTCGACCTGGTGGCCCGTACGTTCACCATCAACTGCGAGCGCTGGGAGACCATCGCGTTCTCCGCCGAGTACCTCACCGCGGGCCAGAAGGTGCTGGTCACGCGGGACTCGGAGGCGCAGAGCATCGAGGACCTCGAGGCTCTCGKCGACCAGCGCGTCTGCGCCCCGGAGGGCACGACGACCCTGGAGCGGCTCGAGGAGACGTATCCCGGGGTCGAGGCCGTCAGCGCCCCGACGCACACCGGCTGCCTGGTCCTGTTCCAGCAGGGCAAGGTCGACGCGATCACCGGCGACGACACGATCCTCGCCGGCTTCGTCGCGCAGGACCCGTACGCGAAGGTGGTCGGCGAGGCGTTCAGCGCGGAGCCGTACGGCGTGGGCGTCGCGGCGGACCAGGTGGACCTCGTGCAGTACGTCAACGGCGTGCTCGACCAGGCGAAGGTCGACGGCTCCTGGGCCGCCTCCTACGACCGCTGGCTCGGCGCGCTGGGGACTGCGCCGGCGCCGCCGGTCTCGGTGTACGGCCGGTGAGCGGACCCGAGGCGCCGGAGGCGCCCGGGCGGCTCGGGGAGCCGATCCCCGCACCGGAGCTGCTCCGCTACCTCAGCGGGCTCGAGGCGTGGCTGGCCAACCGCCGCACGGAGCTGGACCGCCTGGACCAGGCTGCCCAGGCGTCGCCCGCGTCCGAGAGCTACACCGACGACGTGCTGCTGGCGCTCACCATGTGGCAGGCGATCCGGTCGCGCACCGACGAGCTGGTGGTCGTGTGGGACTCGGGCCGGGCCGACGCGGTGGACCGGGAGAAGATGTCGCAGCTGGTCTGGGGCCGGCTGGACTCCGGCCTGGGAGCCGCGCTCGTCTCGCTGGTCGAGGCCGTGACCCTGTGCGACGCGATGATCTCGCAGGTGCGCGCGCGGCTGTCGTTCGACCCGGACACCGCCGACCAGGCGTCGCGGCTGCGCGGGCTGCGGGCCGGCCTCGTCCGCTGCGAGGACCTGGCCGGCGTCGACACCGCCTCACGCGAGCTGCTCGAGACCCTGCGCACCCGTGAGCGGAAGCTCGTCGCGCAGGCGGCCCGTGGTGCGGACATCTCCGGCCCGCTCGCGGAGCTGGAGGCGCGTGCGGCGCTGGCCGAGCGGGACCTCATCGTGCAGGTGTCGCAGCGGCGCACGCTCGAGAAGGGCCGCGCCGATGCCCGGGACACGATGGCCGCGCTGGAGAAGCGTGAGCCGACGCTGCACGAGCTGGCGCAGCGGTGCCGGCGCGAGATCGCGCACCCGCCCAAGCTGGCCGTGCCGGACGTCTCGCGCCTGGGCACCGTGCCGGACACCCGCACGGAGCTCGACGCGTTCGTGGACCGGCTCGCCGCCGTGGGCCGCGCGTTCGACGCGGTCGCCGACGCCTACAGCAAGCCCCTGCGCGAGCGGGCGGAGCTGCGCTACCGGCTCGAGGGCGCCCGCGCGGCGGCCGACGCCAACGGCCGCAGCGCCTCGCCGACGGTCCGCTCGGGGTACGACGAGGCCCGCGCCGTCGTCGCCCAGACGCCCTGCGACCTCACCCTGACCCGCTTCCTCGTGGAGCAGTACGAGTACCTCAGCCGCGACCTGCCCTCGGTGGGTCAGGAGGGACGAGCCCGATGATCGCCTGCACGGAGCCCGGCTGCACGGGCACCTACGAGGACGGCTACTGCAACGTGTGCGGGTCGCCGCAGACCGCGACGGCCCCCGCGTCCGGCGCCCCCGCGTCCGCGACGTCGCTGCTCGGCACGGGGGTCGCCCAGGCGAGCCCGGAC
>NZ_JBFUHU010000285.1:0-9505 GCF_056402235.1 Cellulomonas sp. P4_B5_2 | reverse complement strand
GTGCTGCGCGCCGCGCTCCGGACGCTGGGTGGCGGGCATGGCTGACGAGTACGAGGAGCTCGTCACCGAGCGCTTCGCGGCAGAGTCGCTCGTCCAGTCCGGCGCCGACGACCTCGAGCGTGCCGCCGAGGCGGCTCTGCGTCCCCGACGGCTCGACGAGTTCGTCGGCCAGCGCGTGGTGCGGGACCAGCTCTCGCTCGTGCTCGACGCCGCGCGCGCCCGCGGGAAGGCGCCTGACCACGTCCTCCTGTCCGGACCGCCCGGCCTGGGCAAGACGACGCTCGCCATGATCATCGCCGCCGAGATGGGCGCCCCCTTGCGGGTGACCAGCGGACCGGCCATCCAGCATGCGGGCGACCTGGCGGCGGTCCTGTCCTCGCTCGAGGAGGGCGAGGTCCTCTTCCTGGACGAGATCCATCGGCTGGCACGGCCCGCCGAGGAGCTGCTCTACATGGCCATGGAGGACTTCCGGGTCGACGTCATCGTGGGCAAGGGAGCGGGCGCCAGCGCGATCCCGCTGACCCTGCCGCCGTTCACGGTGGTGGGCGCCACCACCCGCGCCGGTCTGCTCCCGGCGCCGCTGCGCGACCGGTTCGGCTTCACGGCACACCTCGACTTCTACTCGTCCGACGAGCTCGAGCGGGTGCTCGTCCGGTCGGCCGGCCTGCTCGGCGTGCCCCTGGAGCATCCCGCTGCCGCCGAGCTGGCCTCGCGCTCGCGCGGCACGCCCCGCATCGCGAACAGGCTGCTCAGGCGCGTGCGCGACTGGGCCGAGGTGCGCGGCGACGGCACGCTCAGCCTGGTTGCGGCGCGCTCTGCCCTCGAGGTCTACGAGGTCGACGACCTCGGGCTGGACCGGCTCGATCGCGCCGTGCTGACGGCGTTGTGCACGCGGTTCGGCGGCGGACCGGTGGGGCTCACCACGCTCGCGGTGGCGGTCGGCGAGGAGCCCGAGACGGTGGAGACGGTCGCCGAGCCGTTCCTGGTGCGCGAGGGTCTTGTCGGACGTACACCACGCGGTCGGATCGCCCTCCCGGCGGCCTGGGCGCACCTCGGTCTCGAGGTGCCCCACGGGTCGGGCACACTGTTCGGCTGAGCCGCCGCCCGAAAGCGCAGATCTCGGAACCCCCGCGGGGGCCTGTGCGTTGGAGCGGCGAGCCGCTGCGCCTAGACTGCGGCGGACACATCACCCTGATCGGAGCCGTACCGCCGTGGAACTCATGCTCATCTTGGCCATCGCCCTGGGCGCCCTCTGGCTCATGTCGAGCCGTACACGCAAGCAGCAGCGTGCGGCGCAGGAGTTCCGGAACAACCTCGTGGCGGGCGACGAGGTCATGACGGCGTCCGGTCTTCTGGGCACCGTCGTGGCCGTCGAGGACGACGTGATCACGCTCGAGTCGAGCCCCGGCGCCCAGACGCGCTGGATCCGCGCGGCGATCGCCAAGAAGATCGAGCCGCCGGTCGAGGAGATCGACGACGCCGACGACGACGAGCTCGAGGACGACGTCGACGACGAGAACGACGTGGTGACCGATGCGGACCGCATCAGCCGCGCGAACGACGACGTGATCGATGTCCCGGACGACCTGTCCTCGCTGCCGCCCGCCCGCAAGGACGGGGAGCCGGACACCAAGTAGACCGTTCGGTCCGGGTGACGACGCCCGGACCTCGACCCCACGGGCCGCCTTCCGCGGTCGGTGCGCGCACGAGAGAAGAACTCCGTTGGCTCCTCCTACACGCCGTCAGAGGCCCGTCCGCACGCTCGTCGTGCTCGGGATCCTCATCTTCGCGCTCCTCGGCACCATCGCTGCGGGGACCAAGTGGTCCACCGCGACGTGGACGCCGAACCTCGCGCTCGACCTCGAGGGCGGGACGCAGATCATCCTGACCCCGGTCGCGGACAACGGTGAGGAGGTCACGTCGCAGACGATCGCCCAGGCGATCGACGTGATCCGTCAGCGGGTCGACTCCTCGGGTGTCGCCGAGGCCGAGATCACCAGCCAGAGCGGCGGCAAGATCGTGGTCGCGCTCCCCGGCAACCCGACGCCGACGGACACGACCCCGACCCCGGAGCCGACCGAGTCCGCGGCCGCGACGGACCCGGCCGCGCCGGCTCCGACCCCCACGCCCACCGCCGCGGCGGAGGAGCCGTCGGACGTGCCCAGCAAGGCGGCGCCCGACAGCCCCAGCGACATCGCGTACTACGTCACCCCGGCGGTCCAGGCCCAGTTCGACGCCCTGGACTGCACCGATCCCGCCAACCTCACCGGCGGCGTCAACGGGGACCCGGACAAGGCCTTCGTCACGTGCGACCAGGACGGTAGCGCGAAGTACATCCTTGGTCCGGTGGAGATCGAGGGCGCGCGGATCTCCAGCGCGACCTCCGGCCTGAACCAGCTGCCCAGCGGCGGTCAGGGCAACAAGTGGGTCGTCAACATCGCGTTCGACTCGCAGGGCACCACAGAGTTCACCGACGTGACCACCCGCCTGCAGGGCCTCGCGGGCTCGCCGCCGCAGAACCAGTTCGCGATGGTTCTCGACGGCCTCGTGATCTCGGCTCCGAGCCTCGCCACCGGCGTGATCATCGCGGACGGCAAGGCGGAGATCTCCGGCACGTTCACGCGCGAGTCTGCGGCAAGCCTGGCCAACCAGCTCAACTTCGGCTCGCTGCCGCTCACGTTCACCGTGGAGAGCAAGGAGCAGATCTCGGCGACCCTCGGGTCCGAGCAGCTGGAGAAGGGGCTGCTCGCCGGCCTCATCGGACTCGGCCTCGTGGTGCTCTACTCGCTCCTGCAGTACCGGGCGCTCGGTCTGGTGACGGTGGCGTCGCTGGTGATCGCCGGGACGCTCACGTACAGCATCATCACGTTGCTCTCGTGGACCCAGGGGTACCGGCTCTCGCTGCCCGGTGTCGCCGGTCTGATCGTGGCCATCGGCATCACGGCGGACTCGTTCATCGTGTACTTCGAACGCATCCGTGACGAGCTGCGGGAGGGGCGCACCCTCGTCGCGGCCGTCGACCGTGGCTGGGAGCGCGCCCGGCGCACCATCCTGGCGTCCGACGCGGTGAACTTCCTCGCCGCGATCGTTCTCTACCTGCTCGCGGTCGGCAGCGTCCGCGGCTTCGCGTTCACCCTCGGTCTCACGACCCTGATCGACGTGCTCGTGGTCTTCATGTTCACGCACCCGCTCATGCAGCTCATCGCGCGGACGAAGTTCTTCGGCCAGGGTCACCGGCTCTCCGGTCTCGACCCGCGTCGCCTCGGGGCTCCCGAGACGCGGTATGTCGGACGCGGTCGCGTCGTGCACGGCCCGCGGCCCTCCGGGGTCGAGGACGAGGCGGTCGAGGACGCACCTGTCGACGCCGAGCCGACCCCGCGCGTGCCTGTCGCCGTCGGCGGGGGCACCAGCGGTCTGACGATCGCTGAGCGTCGGGCTGCGGCCCGTGCCGCCGAGCAGAAGGCCGTGGCGAAGGACGCCCCGGTCGACGCACCTACCCWGGACGCCGAGCCCGAGTCCGGGCGCACCGAGGGGAACGAGCACTGATGGCCGCCGGATTCGCCCAGTGGGGCAACGACCTCTACACCGGCCGTCGCTCGTACGACATCGTCGGTCGGCGCAAGATCTGGTTCACGATCTCGACGATCCTCGTCGTCCTGTCCGCGGTCTTCCTCGTCAAGCCTGGCCTGAACCCGGGAATCGAGTTCCGGGGCGGCTCCGAGTTCGTCGTCTCCAACGTCGCCGAGACTGATCAGCAGCTGGCCACCGACACGGTCCTGGCGATCTCGCCGGAGGAGCAGCCGAAGGTCACGACGGTCGGCTCCAACGCCCTGCGCATCCAGACCTCGACCCTCACCGATGACCAGGTGACCGAGGTCAAGAACGCCCTGGCCGCCGCGTACGACGTGTCGGCGGCGACCGACGTCACGAGCTCGTTCATCGGCCCGTCGTGGGGTGCGGACATCTCGCAGAAGGCCATCACCGGCATCCTGGTGTTCCTGCTGTTCGTGACCATCGTCATGACGGTCTACTTCCGCAACTGGCGGATGGCGATTGCCGCGCTGATCGCGCTGTTCCACGACCTGATCATCACCGTCGGCGTGTATGCCGCCGTCGGCTGGGAGGTCACGCCGGCGACGGTCATCGGCTTCCTGACGATCCTCGGGTACTCGATCTACGACACGGTCGTCGTGTTCGACAAGGTGCGGGAGAACACCTCCGACACTCTCATGCAGTCGCGGTACACCTACGCCGAGAAGGCGAACCTCGCGGTCAACCAGAYGCTGGTGCGCTCGATCAACACCTCCGTCGTCGCCCTGCTCCCCGTGAGCGCGATCCTCTTCGTCGGGGCGTTCGTCCTCGGTGCGGGCACGCTGCGGGACATCGCGCTGGCCCTGTTCGTCGGCATGCTCATCGGCACGTTCTCGTCGATCTTCCTGGCCACCCCGTTCGAGGTCGCCCTGCGCGAGCGCGAGCCGGCGATCCGCGAGCACACCAAGAAGGTCCTGGACGCCCGCACGACGGGGGCGCCCACGGGCGTCCCCGTCGCGCGTGCGGACGTGCTGCGCCGCATCGACGAGCTCGTCCGGTTGGTACCGGACTACCCGCAGCCGGGCATCATGTTCCGCGACATCATGCCGCTGCTGGCGGATGCGTCCGCGTTCGCCGACGTGATCGCCGAGATCGCCGGCCGCGTCGACGGCCCGGTCGACCTCGTGGCCGGCATGGAGGCGCGCGGCTTCCTGCTCGCCGCACCCGTGGCGGTGGCGCTCGGGGCCGGGGTTCTCCCCGTGCGCAAGGCCGGCAAGCTCCCCGGCCCGCCCGCGTCGGAGTCCTACGAGCTCGAGTACGGCACGGCCACCATCGAGATCCACCCGGCCACGGTCCCCGAGGGTGCCCGCGTGCTGGTCATCGACGACGTGCTCGCCACCGGCGGCACCGCGGCGGCCACGGTGGCCCTGCTGCAGCGGTGCGGTGCGGACGTCATCGGGCTCTCGTTCCTCGTGGAGCTCGAGGCCCTGCGGGGTCGTGACCTGCTCACCGGTCACGCGATCGACGTCCTGGTCTCGGTGCCCTGACCAGCGTGGTCGCGCTCGTCGTGACCGTCCCACCCGCCGCACGGTCGTAGACTGTCGCCTCGACCGTGGGAGGGGGTGTGATGAGCGAGGACGTCCGCACGCC
Source organism: Cellulomonas sp. P4_B5_2 (assembly GCF_056402235.1). NCBI lineage: Bacteria > Bacillati > Actinomycetota > Actinomycetes > Micrococcales > Cellulomonadaceae > Cellulomonas > Cellulomonas sp. P4_B5_2. Next base: position 4,324 of record NZ_JBFUHU010000285.1, on the reverse strand, counting down.
CGAGACCGGCGTCCCGGCGACGCAGAGCGACTCTCCGTCCAGCCGCATGCGCTCGCGCCTCGGCCGGTTCGGCGCCCGCAGCGGTGCCGCGTTCCCGGCCATCGAGCCGGTGCTCCAGGCTGCGCGCACCAACCACCCGAAGGCCGATCTGGCGGTCGTGGAGCAGGCGTACGTGGTGGCCGAGAAGGCGCACCGTGGGCAGCTGCGCAAGAGCGGCGACCCGTACATCACGCACCCCGTGGCGGTCGCGACGATCCTCGCCGAGCTGGGCATGACGCCGTCGACGCTGGCGGCCGCGCTGCTGCACGACACCGTCGAGGACACCGAGTACTCGCTCGACCAGCTGCGCCGCGAGTTCGGCCCCGAGATCGCGATGCTGGTCGACGGCGTGACCAAGCTGGACAAGGTCACGTACGGCGACGCGGCGCAGGCCGAAACCGTCCGCAAGATGGTCGTCGCGATGTCGCGGGACATCCGCGTGCTCGTCATCAAGCTCGCCGACCGCCTGCACAACGCGCGGACGTGGAAGTTCGTCGCGGCCGCGTCGGCCGAGAAGAAGGCCCGCGAGACGCTCGAGATCTACGCGCCCCTGGCCCACCGGCTGGGCATGAACACGATCAAGTGGGAGCTCGAGGACCTCTCGTTCGCGACGCTCTACCCCAAGGTCTACGACGAGATCGTGCACCTGGTGGCCGAGCGCGCGCCAGCCCGCGAGGAGTACCTGGCGACCGTCCGCGAGCAGGTGGGCGCCGACCTGGGCAAGGCGAAGATCAAGGCGACGGTCACCGGGCGGCCCAAGCACTACTACTCGATCTACCAGAAGATGATCGTGCGCGGCCGCGACTTCGCGGACATCTACGACCTCGTCGGGGTGCGCGTCCTGGTCGACTCGGTGCGGGACTGCTACGCGGCGCTCGGCGCGCTGCACGCGCGGTGGAACCCGGTCCCGGGCCGGTTCAAGGACTACATCGCGATGCCCAAGTTCAACCTGTACCAGTCGCTGCACACCACGGTCATCGGACCCGGCGGCAAGCCCGTCGAGATCCAGATCCGCACGCACGACATGCACCGTCGGGCGGAGTACGGCGTCGCCGCGCACTGGAAGTACAAGGAGAGCGCGAAGAACGCCGGCACCACCGACAAGGACTCCGCCGGCAACGACATGCAGTGGCTGCGGCAGCTGGTCGACTGGCAGAAGGAGACCGCGGACCCGAGCGAGTTCCTCGACTCGCTGCGCTTCGAGATCGCCGGCTCCGAGGTCTACGTGTTCACGCCCAAGGGCGACGTGATCGGTCTGCCGTCGGGGTCGACGCCCGTGGACTTCGCGTACGCGGTGCACACCGAGGTCGGCCACCGGACCATGGGCGCCCGGGTCAACGGTCGTCTGGTTCCGCTGGACTCGTCGCTCGAGAACGGCGACGTGGTCGACGTCTTCACGTCGAAGTCGGAGACCGCCGGGCCCTCTCGGGACTGGCTCGGCTTCGTCAAGAGCCCACGCGCCCGCAACAAGATCCGCCAGTGGTTCTCCAAGGAGCGCCGCGAGGAGGCGATCGAGCACGGCAAGGACGCCATCGCCAAGGCGATGCGCAAGCAGAACCTGCCGATCCAGCGTCTGCTCTCGCACGAGTCCCTCGTGGCCCTCGCCAACGAGATGCGGTACGCCGACGTCTCCGCGCTCTACGCGGCGATCGGCGAGGGGCAGGTGTCGGCCGGCACGGTCGTGCAGCGGCTGGTGCAGTCGATGGGTGGCGAGCCGGCAGCCGAGGAGGACCTCGCCGAGGTCGCCCGGCCCGGTCAGACGCAGCGGCGGGTCCGCACCGGTGACCCCGGCGTCGTGGTCAAGGGTGTCGACGACATCTGGGTGAAGCTGGCCAAGTGCTGCACCCCGGTGCCCGGCGACGAGATCGTGGGCTTCGTGACGCGCGGCGCCGGCGTGAGCGTGCACCGCTCGGACTGCATCAACGTGACGAGCCTGCGCAACGAGCCCGAGCGCATGGTCGACGTGGAGTGGAGCCACACCAGCTCGTCGCTGTTCCTCGTGCAGATCCAGGTGGAGGCGCTCGACCGCAGCCGGCTCCTGTCCGACGTCACGCGTGTGCTGTCGGACTCGCACGTGAACATCCTGTCCGCGTCCGTGTCCACCTCGCGCGACCGGGTGGCGCTCTCGCGGTTCGTGTTCGAGATGGCCGAGCCGTCCCATCTGGCGTCGGTCCTCGCGGCCGTGCGCAAGGTCGAGGGCGTGTTCGACGTCTACCGCATCACGGGGGCCAAGGCCGCCGAGGAGCCGGCGATCCGCGCCTGACGTCAGAGGCCCTGCAGGGTGCTGCGGGCCTGACGGACCCCGCGCCGGCCGCGGAGCTCCACCAGGTGCTCGAGTGCTCGCTCGGGGTCGAAGCCGACCTCGCGCAGTCCTTTCAGCACCGGCACGGCCTCGTCGCGCGGCAGCATCCGGGCGAGATCGGTGCCCGTCCGCTGCACGGTGGTGACCTTGAGGCTGCCGACGCGAACCACGTCCTGCGGGGGGAGGTCGGCCTCGGCGGCGAACCGCTCGGGGTGCGGGTCGGTCCGACGCCCCCCGGTGCGCACGAGCACGTCGACGCGGACCGGGGGAAAGCACCCGGTGTGCACCCAGGCGGCCGCGCGTCGTCCGACGACCCCGCGTGCGGGCACCAGCGGCGCCAGCGCTACCGCGCGCAGCTCGGGAGTGTCGCTGAGGTCGGCCGCGATCGCGACCTCCCCCCAGACGATCCGCACGACGCCGTCCCGGAGCAGACCGAACCACGCGGCTGCCCCGACGTCGTCACGGCTGACGGTGCGGGGGAGGACCGGGGGCACCGGGCGGAACTCGTCGAGTCGGGTGCTCACCCGTGCAGCATGGCGCGTGCCGGGACCTCGCCGGCCGCGGTCGACGGATCTGTGGACGACCGAGGCCCCCACCCGGACGGGCAGGTGCCTCGGTCGATCAGGCTGCGGGGTCAGCCGCGGGCGTCCTGAGCCGCGCGCTGCACCTGCTCGAGCCAGGAGCGCCGGGCGTCCAGCGCGGCCTGGGCGTCCGCGATCTTCCGCGCGTCGCCGGCCGCCTTGGCGCGGTCCAGATCGGCCTCGAGCCCCGCGATCGCCTGCTCGAGCTGCGCAGCTGCCCCCTCGGCGCGCGCACGCGTCTCCGGGTTGGTGCGGCGCCACTGAGCCTGGTCGGTGTCCCGCACGACCGTCTCCACGGCCCGCAGTCGCGCCTCGATCCGCTGGACGTCGGCGCGCGGCACCTTGCCGGCGGCCTCCCACCGGTCCTGGATCTTGTGCAGCGCCGACTTGGCCGCCGCGAGGTCGGTGACGGGCACGAGGGCCTCTGCCTCGGCCAGCAGGGCTTCCTTGACCTCGAGGTTGGCGCGGAACTCCTCGTCGGTCGCGGCCGACTGGGCGTCCCGTGCGGCGAAGAACGCGTCCTGTGCCGCGCGGAACCGGGCCCACAGGGCGTCGTCGTCGGCACGGCTGGCCCGTCCGGCCGCCTTCCACTGCGCCATCAGGTCACGGAAGACACCCGCCGTCGCGCCCCAGTCGGTGCTCGACTGCAGCCGCTCGGCGTCGGCCACCAGGGCCTCCTTGACCTGCTTGGCGGACGCGTTGCGCGTCTCCAGCTCGGCGAAGAAGTGGCGACGCTCGCGGTCGAACGTGGTGCGGGCGTGGCTGAACCGCTTCCAGAGGGACTCCTCCGTGGGCCGGTCGAGGCGCGGTCCGGTGCGCTGCGCCTCCTTCCACTGGTCCAGGAGCAGACGCAGCTGCTCACCGGCGGGCCGCCACTGGATGCGGGACGGGTCCGTGGACGCGATCTTCTCGGCCTGCTCCACGATCTCGGTGCGGGCCACGACGGCTGCCTCGCGCGCCGCGGCACGCTCCGCCTCCGCGACCGCGCGGCGCTCGGCCGCGGTGGCCCGGAGGGCGTCCAGGCGAGCACGGAGCCCGTCGAGGTCGCCCACCGCCGCGGGCTCGGCCACCTCGTCGGTGAGCCGGGCCAGCGTCTGGTCGATCTCCTTGACGGACAGGTCCGTCGCGGCGAGGCGTGCCTCGAAGAGCGTGACCTTGGCCTGCAGGTCCAGGAACCGGCGGACGTAGAGCGCCAGCGCCTCCTCGGTCGTGGCGCCCGGGTACTGGCCGACGACGCGCTCACCCGCAGCCTCGCGGACGGAGACGTTGCCCTCCTCGTCCACGCTGCCGAACGTGGCGGCGTGGGCTGCCTCTGCGGCGTCCTGCGGGGGCGGCACGGGCGCGGCAGGTGCGGCCGCGGTCGCAGCGGGGGCCGGGTGCGTCAGCGGGGGCCGGGTGCGTC
>NZ_JBFUHU010000284.1:0-4978 GCF_056402235.1 Cellulomonas sp. P4_B5_2 | reverse complement strand
ATGCCGCCTCAGGAGCGTCCTCGAGGCGCAGCACCCGTCCCCCCGCCCTGAGCAACGCGTCCAGCCCGCCCTCGTGCGCGCGCGCGCCGGTGAGCACCGCCCGGACCTCCACGCCCCGCCGGGCGAGCAGCGCCCCGGCGTACAGGGCGTCGCCCCCGTTGTTGCCGGAGCCGACCAGCACCACCACCCGCGCGCCCGCCACGGTGCCGCGCAGCTCGCGCAGAGCCGCGACCACGTGGACGTGCAGGGCGAACGCGGCCCGCTCCATCAACGGGACGCCGGCAGCCAGCAGGGGCTCCTCGGCGGCACGTACCTGCGCGGAGGTCCAGGTCTGCAGCACGCCTCCCATCCTGGCGGGTCAGGCGGGCGGCTGTCCGATCGGATCGATTCGAGCGATCCCCCGGCACCGCGGCCGATGCGCAGGTAACGTGCCGAGCATGCGCTTCGGACTCTTCATCCCTCAGGGCTGGCGGCAGGACCTCACCGGCATCGACCCCCGCGACCACTGGCAGACCATGAGCGGCCTGGCCACGCACGCCGACCAGGGCGACACCTACGACTCGATCTGGGTCTACGACCACTTCCACTCGGTCCCCGAGCCGAACGGCGAGGCCACCCACGAGGCGTGGAGCCTCATCAACGCGTTCGCCGCCACCACCAGCCGCGTCCGGCTGGGCCAGATGTGCACCTGCATGGCCTACCGGAACCCCGCCTACCTGGCCAAGGTGGCCACCACGGCGGACATCATCTCGGGCGGTCGCGTCGAGATGGGCATCGGCGCCGGCTGGTACGAGCACGAGTGGCTCGCGTACGGCTACGGCTTCCCGTCCGCCGGCACCCGGATCGCGATGCTCGACGAGGGCGTCCAGATCTTCAAGCAGATGTGGACCAACGGCACCGCGACCCTCGACGGCGAGCACTACAAGGTCGACGGCGCGCAGCTGTCCCCGCTCCCCCTCCAGGTGGACGGCCCTCCCCTGTGGATCGCCGGCGGAGGCGAGAAGAAGACGCTCCGCATCGCGGCCGAGCACGCGCAGTACACCAACTTCGCGGGGACCCCTGAGGCCTTCGCGCACAAGTCCGAGATCCTGCGCGGGCACTGCGAGGCCATCGGCCGGCCGTTCGAGGAGATCACCCGGTCCGCCAACTACAACGTGGTCATCGGGTCCACGCAGGCCGAGGTCGACGACCGCATCGCCTGGGTCGAGGAGCACCTGAGCAACACCGTCCCCGCCAAGGCGGCCGAGGTCGCGGAGGACTTCCGCAACGGCACCCTGGTGGGCACGCCGGAGCAGATCGTCGAGAAGCTGCAGGCCTTGGAGAAGCTCGGCATGACCTACGCGATCACCTACTTCTCGGAGGCCGCCTACGACCGCTCCGGCATCGAGCTGTTCGAGAACGAGGTCGCCCCCGCGCTGCGCTGAGCGTCAGTCGCGCTCGGCGACGACCACGGCGGAGGCGATGCCCGCGTCGTGGGAGATGGACAGGTGGAACCGGTCCACGCCGAGCGCGGCCGCCGCGGCGGCGACCGTGCCGACCACCTCGACCACCGGCTGGGCGCCCGCGGTCCGCCGCACGGTCGCGTCCTGCCAGCTCATCCCCGCCGGTGCGCCGAGCGCCTTGGCGATCGCCTCCTTGGCCGCGAACCGCGCGGCCAACGAGGTCTCCGGCATCTGGCGCTCCTCGGGCGTGAACAGCCGGTCGCGCAGCGCCGGCACCCGGTGCAGGGTGTCGACGAACCGCGCGACGTCGACGACGTCGATCCCGACGCCGATGATCACGCGACGCTCACGCGGTCGTCACTCGACCGTGACGGACTTCGCGAGGTTGCGCGGCTGGTCCACGTCGAGCCCCTTGGCGGTGGCCAGCTCGCACGCGAACAGCTGCAGCGGCACCACGGTCAGCAGCGGCGCGAGCAGGGTCGGCGACTGCGGCACGTAGAACACCTCGTCCGCGTACGGCAGCACGTCCGTGTCGCCGTCCTCCGCGATGACGAGCGTGCGTGCACCACGCGCGCGGATCTCCTGGATGTTGGAGACCACCTTGGAGTGCAGCGAGTCGCGGCCCCGCGGCGAGGGCACGATGACGAACACCGGCTGCCCCTCCTCGATCAGCGCGATCGGGCCGTGCTTGAGCTCCCCGGCAGCGAACCCCTCGGCGTGGATGTACGCGAGCTCCTTGAGCTTGAGCGCGCCCTCCATGGCGACCGGGAAGCCGACGTGCCGGCCCAGGAACAGGACCGAGGTCGTGTCCACCATCGACCGCGCGGTCTGTCGCACACGGTCCGCCCGGTCGAGCACCTGCTGGATCTTGTCCGGCATGGCACGCAGCTCGGAGAGGATCTCCCCCACCTCGTCGGCGTACTTGTTGCCCCGCAGCTGCGCCAGGTACAGGCCCAGCAGGTACGCGGCGGTGATCTGCGCGAGGAACGCCTTGGTGGACGCCACCGCGATCTCCGGGCCGGCGTGCGTGTAGAGGACCGCGTCCGCCTCACGCGGGATGGTCGAGCCGTGCGTGTTCACCAGCGCCAGCACCTTGGCGCCCTGCTCGCGCGCGTGCCGGACGGCCATGAGCGTGTCCATGGTCTCGCCGGACTGCGACACGGCGACCACGAGCGTCCGCTCGTTGACCACCGGGTCGCGGTAGCGGAACTCGTGCGCCAGCTCGACCTCGACGGGGATCCGGCACCAGTGCTCGATCGCGTACTTGGCCACGTGCCCGGCGTACGCGGCGGTGCCGCACGCGACGACGATGATCTTGTCGACCGACCGGAGCACCGACTCGTCGATCCGCACCTCGTCGAGGACCAGGCGTCCGTGCGCGTCGGTCCGGCCCAGGAGGGTGTCCGCGACGGCGTGCGGCTGGTCGTGGATCTCCTTGTCCATGAACGAGGCGAAGCCACCCTTCTCGGCGGCGGCGGCGTCCCAGTCGACGGTGTACCGGCGCGCCTGCGCGGGCAGCCCGTCGAAGYCGGTGACCGTGACGGTGTCCGGCGTGATGGTCACCACCTGGTCCTGGCCCAGCTCGAGGGCTTCCCGCGTGTGCGAGATGAACGCCGCCACGTCGGAGCCCAGGAAGTTCTCGCCCTCGCCGATCCCGACGACCAGCGGGGAGTCGTGCCGGGCGCCCACCACGACGTCGGGGGCGTCCTCGTGCACGGCCAGCAGCGTGAACGTGCCGTGCAGCGAGCGGGCGACCTCGGTCATCGCCTGGGTGAGGTTCCCGGTCGACTCGTAGGCGCGCGCGATGAGCTGCGCGGCGACCTCGGTGTCGGTCTCCGAGAGGAACTCGACGCCGTCGGCCACCAACCCGGCCTTGAGGGAGGCGAAGTTCTCCACGATGCCGTTGTGGATCACCGCGAGCTTGCCGGCCACGTGCGGGTGCGCGTTCACGTCGGTCGGGCCGCCGTGCGTCGCCCACCGGGTGTGCCCGATCGCGGCGGTCGAGACCGGGAGCGGACGCAGGTCGAGCTCCTCGACGAGGTTGGCCAGCTTGCCGGCCTTCTTCGCGGTCGAGAGCCTCCCGTCCGGACTCACGAGCGCGACGCCCGCCGAGTCGTACCCGCGGTACTCGAGCCTCCGCAGGCCCTCCAGCACGACGTCCAGCGGATGATCGCTGGCTACCTGGCTACCGACGTAACCGACGATTCCACACATGGCGGGGAGTCTACCGGGGCTCACGGGGGTCCCTGGGTGCGCCTCCTCCTCCCCGCTCAGGCACAATCGTCCCCGTGCCACCGTCGCTGACCCCGGCCACGCCCTACGTCGACCTGGACCGCGACGCCTGGACGCGGCTCTCCGCGTCCACCCCGCTGCCCCTGACGGACGCGGACGTCGAGCGCCTCGCCGGTCTCGGCGACCCGATCGACCTGGCCGAGGTCGACGCCATCTACCGGCCGATCTCCCGCCTGCTCGACCTGCACATCGAGGCGACCCGCGGCCTGCACGCGGCATCCAGCACGTTCCTGCGCGAGGACGTCGGCGGCACCCCGTTCGTCATCGGCGTGGCCGGCTCCGTGGCGGTCGGGAAGTCGACCACCGCTCGCCTGCTGCGCGAGCTCCTCGCCCGGTGGCCTGCGACCCCGCGGGTCCAGCTGATCACCACCGACGGCTTCCTCTACCCCAACGCCGAGCTGGAGCGTCGCGGGCTGATGGACCGCAAGGGCTTCCCGGAGTCGTACGACCGCCGGGCGCTCCTGCGGTTCGTGTCCAAGGTCAAGGCCGGTCGCCCCGAGGTCCGCGTGCCCGTGTACGACCACCTGACCTACGACATCCTCCCGGGGCGCGAGATCGTGGTGAACCGCCCCGACGTGCTCATCGTGGAGGGCCTCAACGTCCTGCAGCCCGCCCGGCCCACCGCCGAGGGCACCTCGAACCTCGCGGTCAGCGACTTCTTCGACTTCTCGATCTACGTCGACGCGCGTACCAGCGACGTCCGCCGCTGGTACGTGGACCGCTTCCTGGCACTCCGGCAGACCGCGTTCGCCCGGCCGGAGTCGTACTTCCACCGGTACGCGGCGCTGAGCGACCTCGAGGCGATCGAGCTCGCCGAGGAGATCTGGGACTCCATCAACGAGCCCAACCTCGTGCAGAACATCCTGCCCACCCGCAGCAGGGCGACCCTGGTGCTGACCAAGGGACGCGACCACTCGGTGGAGCGGGTCCGGCTCCGCAAGCTCTAGCTCAGGGGCTGGTCGTGGCCCCGTCCGCGGGCGCGATGAGCCGCACCGGGTACTGCTCGCTGTCGGTCTCCTGGAGGGCGTCGAGCGCGTCAGCCACCGCCCGCTGCGGGGAGCCGCACCGGTCCGTCGGCCACACCGGCCGGATGGCCCGGCCGAGGGCGTCGACGAGCCACAGCGCCGGGGGGACGACCGCGGCGGTGCTGCAGGTGCCGCCCTGGGGTGCCGAGGCGCGTCGCAGCGCCGCGACGAGCGGGTCGAGGTCGCCCTCACGCCAGCTCGCGGTGAGCGCCACCCACG
>NZ_JBFUHU010000283.1:0-4988 GCF_056402235.1 Cellulomonas sp. P4_B5_2 | reverse complement strand
CCTTCCACTGGTACGTGCGGCGCCGGTCGGTGTACCCGGACTCCTCGTACGTGCGGAACGTGCCGACGTTGGTGACGCAGCCGCCGGGGAAGCGCAGGAAGGACGGGTCGAGCGCGGCGATCTTCTCCGCGAGGTCCTTGCGCAGCACGGACGTGCCGTTCACCGGTCCGACCCACGTGTCCTGCGGGAACAGGGACACCTGGTCGAGGTGGAGCGTGGAGGCCGCGCCGGCCAGGACGACGAACCGCCCCGCGTCGGTGGTGGCGCTCGCGGTCAGCGTGACCTCGTACTTCTTCCAGACGTCCGACCCGTCGACGTCGACGGTGCCGGACGCGACAGTCTCCGTACCGTTCTCGACGGCCAGGGTCAGCTCCTGCGACGTGGTGGTGCGGACCCAGATGCTCGCGTCGTAGGACGCCCCGTCCTTGACCGCGACCCCGGAGTTGTAGCTCGCGTTGCGGATCCCGTCGCCCGCCGCGGCCGCCACCAGCACGGCCCGGGTGCGGTTGGTCGCGTTGAGCCGGCCGTCGTCGTCGACCACGGAGACCGTGGTCCCGGCGCCGCTGCGGTCGAGGACGTCCCAGGCGGTCAGGCCGGTGAAGCTCGCGTTGTCCGACGCGGTGAACTCGAACGAGCGGTTGCGCACCAGCTCGGCGTAGAGACCGCCGTCGGCCGCGTAGTTGATGTCCTCGTAGAAGATCCCGTACAGCCGGTCGGAGATCTCCGCATCGGTCCCGTCGCCGTCGATCGCGATCGTCGTGCCCTCGGCGACCGCGAACGGCTCGAGGACGAACCCGGCGGCGTCGTCGACACTGCCCAGGACGAGGGCACCGTCGACGATCCCCACGCCCTGCGACCCGTCCGCGGTCGTGAGGTGCAGCCTGCCTCCGCCGGCCTCGGTGAGCCGCAGGGTCGTCGGGGAGTCGCCCAGCGCAAGGCGCCCGTCAGCCAGCACGGTGACGGCACGGTCTCCGACCGTGAGCGCCACACCGCCGGCCACCTCGGTCGCCTCCAGCACCAGGGGGTCGCCGGGCCGCTGCTCCGCGACGACGATCGCGTCGTCGGCTCCGGTCGTCAGGTGCGGCGCGGTCCCGGGTGCCCGCAGTGTGAACGGCCCGTCGGGCACCACGTCCTCGCCGGGGGAGGCCACCAGGGTGACGTCGTCGAACACGCCCGGGAACGTCGTGCCGTCCTGCGCACCGAGCGCGTAGAGGCCCACGTGCTCGATCGGGAACGTCACGTCGACGGAGTTCACGTCGACCCACGCGGCCGTCGGCTCGTCCCAGCGCGCGGTGGTCAGGGTGTCGCCCGTGCGGGTCAGCCGGAGGGTCTCGCCCGTCGATCCGGGGCGGTCCTCGAAGTGGTCGGCGGCGAAGATCGCCGCGGTCTCGATGTCGTTCTCGATCGCGATCCCCGACGGCGTGATCCCGCCGACGAACGTCAGGCCCGACCGCACGTAGTTGTCCAGGTCCTGGTAGGCGATGAGGCCGGCGCCCTGGAACGTCTTGGTGACGGACGCCTGCACGTCCACGGAGATCGAGAAGTCGCCGTCCGGGATGTCGAGCGTCATCACGTTGCGGGCGGAGTTGTTGCCCTGCCAGGTGTCGCCGGGCAGCGCGGTCAGCGTCAGCGCGCCGGGGTTCACCGTCAGCGACCGCGCCGTCGGCTCGTCGTTCACCGCGGTCCAGCGCGCGTTGAGCGTCGCCGAGTCGAAGGTGTCGGTCCACGCGCCGTCGGGGACGGGTGGGGCGGCGCTCGCGGGCGCGACGACGCCGGCGCCGAGCGGTACGGCGAGGGCGACGGCGAGGGCGGCTCGCAGCCCCAGGCGGCGGTGCGGACGGGTGTGGGTGCTCGGTCGCGACAGTACGACGGGCATGGCTGCCTCCCTGCGCGCACATCGTCGTGCGCCTCGCCCGGGACTCCGTCGCGCCCGATGTGAGCGCTAACATCCCGGTGGATGGCACGACCCTAGGGGGAAACGGACGTACCCGACAAGAGTTGTTTACAACGTTTACCGACCCGTCAGTGCGCGGGCTCGGCCTTCCGGCGCTTCGGGATCAGGTGCATGACGCCGAGCACCGCCGCGCCCACCACCAGCCCGACCAGCGCGGAGCCGAGCGTGTCGATCAGCCACGCGAGCAGCCCGCCGACGCCCGGGATGCCGTGCACGGCCTCCTCGAGGTGGTGCAGGAGGTCGATGGGGGCGTGCCAGCCCAGGTCGTCGACGCCCGCGAGGAGGATGTGCCCACCGACCCAGAGCATCGCGACGATCCCGACGGTGGACAGCACGGAGAGGACCTTCGGCATCGCCCGGACCAGACCGCGTCCGACCGCGGCGGCCGCGCCGTTGCGCCGCTCCGCGAGGTGCAGGCCGATGTCGTCCATCTTCACGATGAGCCCGACGACCCCGTAGACGAGCGCGGTGATCGCCAGCGCGACGACGGCCAGGATGATCGCGCGGGACAGGAACGGCTCGTCGGCCACCTCGTTGAGGGCGATCACCATGATCTCGGCCGACAGGATGAAGTCCGTGCGGATGGCGCCGCTCACCATCGACTTCTCGGTGGCCTCGCCCTGGGCGGCCGCCGGGGTCGACGTGTGCTCCTTGGCGTGCCCGCTGACCAGCTCCCAGATCTTCTCCGCGCCCTCGTAGGCGAGGTAGGTGCCGCCGACCATGAGGATCGGGGTGAGCAGCCACGGCAGGAACTGGCTGAGCAGCAGCGCGGCCGGGAGGATGAACAGCAGCTTGTTGCGCAGCGAGCCGACGGCGATCCGGCGCACGATCGGCAGCTCGCGATCGGGCGTGAACCCGTGCACGTAGCGGGGGGTCACGGCCGTGTCGTCGATGACGACGCCCGCGGCCTTGGCGCTCGCCCGGCCGGCCGCCGCGCCGACGTCGTCGACCGAGGCCGCGGCGAGCTTCGCCAGGGCGGCGATGTCGTCGAGAAGGGCCGCCAGACCGCCTGCCATCAGTTCTCCCTCGTCGTCGTGCGCTCGGGCGATCCTGGCACAGGCTCCCCGGATCGGCCGTCCGGTCTCAGTTGAGGCTGGCGTCCTCGGCGAACGTCGAGACGATGGCCAGGTCGCCGCCCTGGCGTCGCAGGACGCGCCGCCACAGCGTGGTCGGTTGCGGGGTGAGCAGGTCGTCGGGGACCGCGTCGACCACGAACCACGAGCGCTCTGCCAGCTCCGCCTCGAGCTGGCCGTCGCCCCAGCCGGCGTATCCCGCGAACACCCGGACCCCGCCCACGTGCGGGACCACCGACTCCGGGGCGGCGTCCAGGTCGACGAGGCCGAACCGACCCGTCATCCGGTCGACGTCGGGGGACAGGTCCGAGCCGTACGGGATCGTGACGACGCCCATGGCGGTGTCCAGTCCGACGGGTCCCCCGTGGAACAGCCTCGGCGGGTCGCTCACGTGGTCGTGCCACTCGGGCAGCACCGCGGCGACGTCCAGCGTCGACGGCCGGTTGAGCACGACGCCCACCGCGCCGGCCTCGCCGTGGTCGAGCAGCAGGATCACCGTCCGGTGGAAGGTCGGTTCGCGCAGGCTGGGGGTGGCGACGAGCAGCCGGCCGCGCAGCGCCGTGTCGTCTGGCATCTGGCCATCATCCCCGGTCACGGAGCTCCCGGCGCATGATCACGCGGGGTCGACCGCCGCTGTGCCCGGTCGTCTCGGCGGCCCGCGTGAACCCTGCGACCTCGAACAGCCGGCGCGTCCCCACGTACCCCGAGATGAGGTCGACGCGGTCGCCGCCGTCGATCTCCACYGGGTACCCCTCGACGACCTCCGCGCCGGACGTCCGGGCGTGCGCGACCGCGCCCTCGAGCAGCTCGTGCATCAGGCCGCGGCGCCGGAACGCCGGCCGGACCACGAAGCACACGATGCTCCACGCGTCGCGGTCGTCGACGAACGGGATGGTCYGCGAGTGCATCAGGCGGCGGTAGCTGCTCCGAGGGGCGACCGAGCACCAGCCGGCGGCCTCGCCGTCCACGTACGCGAGAACGCCGGGGCCGGGTTCCTGGGCGCACTCGTCGCGCATGTACTGCGCGCGTTCCTGGTTGGGCACCCGGCTGTCGCGGTACGCCATGCACCAGCAGCCCCCGCCGCCCGGCTTCTTCACGCCGACGACCTCGAAGAAGTCGTCGTACCGACCGAGCGCGGGGAGCACCTCGACGCTCATGGCGCCGTCACGGCCCGGAGGTCGGCGAGCGCCCCCTCGATGGTCGCGGCGAGCCCGTCGGGCGAGGCGTCGGTGACCCAGAGCTCGAACCCGGTCGTGAAGGCCGCCACACCGACCTGGGCGGCCAGCCCGGCGGCGGGGTCGGGGACGCCGCGGGCGCGCAGGGCCTCGGCCGCCGCAGTGGCCATGGTCGCGAGCTTCAGCAGCTCGCGTTCCTGGAGCGCCGGGGTCGCCGCGATCACGGCAGCCCGGCGCCGGGCGAAGTCCCGCCGTTCCTCCAGGAGCGCTCCTGCGCCGGCGAACACCCGGCCGACGACCTCGATCGGCGGCAGCCCGGCCGGTGCGGAGGCGATGGCATCGACCAGGTGCTGCTGGAGCGCGGCGGAGCCGTCGAACAGGACCTCGCGCTTGTCGGCGAAGTGCCGGAAGAAGGTGCGCTCGGTGACGCCGGCGCGCTCGGCGATGTCCTCGGCCGTCGTCTGCTCGAAGCCGCGCTCCGCGTACAGCTCCAAGGCGACGCGTGCCAAGCGACCGCGTGCGTCCGGCTCCCATCGACCCATGCGGACAAGTCTAGTGATGACAGCGACTGACATCCGGCGTACTGTCGTGATGACAGTTGCTGACATCAGTTCGAGGGAGTTCCCCATGCACGTGTTCGTCACCGGTGCATCCGGCTGGATCGGCTCCGCGGTCACCGCCGAGCTCCTCGCGGCGGGGCACCAGGTCACCGGTCTCGCCCGCTCGTCGGAGTCCGAGGCCGCGATCTCGGCCGCCGGTGCGTCCGCGCACCGCGGGAGCCTTGTC
>NZ_JBFUHU010000282.1:0-4992 GCF_056402235.1 Cellulomonas sp. P4_B5_2 | reverse complement strand
GGTCAGGCGGTCGGCGAGCTCGCCCGGCTGTCCACCGACCTGCGCACCCGGGTGTCCGCCTTCACGTTCTGAGCGCGATCCGGACAGACCGATCCAGACCGACGCCCCGCCGCACACCCGCGGCGGGGCGTCGGCGCGCGAGGGCTCATTTCCACGGGAAGGCGGCCGATCGGTGGGCCGACGCCCGATCGCGCACCCGAGGAGCCAGCACCATGAGCACCACCCACCCGTCGAGCACCGCCCAGGCTTCTCGCCGCCCGGGCGCGTGGTTCCGGAACCGCTCGGTGCGCACCAAGATCCTCACCGCGATCCTGCTGCTCGCCGTCGTGGCCATCGGGTCGGGCGCCTACGCCGTCACCGCGCTGCGCGCCGCGGCGGCGGACTCCCAGACCCTCGCCATGATCCAGTCGGACATCGTCGGGACCCGGGTGAAGATCCAGCTCGGCCAGGCTCAGGCGCGGCTCATCATCGCCCAGCTGGCGGCCGTGGACTCGCCGACCGCCGAGAAGTCGTGGCTGGGCAAGCAGGACGCCAACGACGCCGAGATGGCGGAGGCGATGGAGGTGTACGAGGCCTCCGGGGCCGGCGTGGACCCCAACTGGCAGGCCTTCGTCACCGACTACGACGCCTGGCTCAAGGTCCGCGACGAGCAGCTGGTCCCCGCGGCGACCTCGGGCAACACCGTCCTCTACACCAACGCCCTCGCGATCGGTCAGCCGCTCGTCGACGCGTTCGTGGGCGACCTCGACAAGATGGTCGTCTCCACCGTCACGTACACGGACGACCTCGCGGACGCGTCCTCGGACGAGGCCAACCGCGCCGCCGTGATCCTGATGGTCAGCCTGGGCGTCGCCCTCCTCGTGACCCTCGTGCTCGGGTTCGTGATCGCCGGCAACGTGCTCGCCGCGGTGCAGCGCGTACGCCACTCGCTCAACGCGATGGCGGCCGGCAACTTCACGGTCCGCGCCGACGTGGTCTCCGACGACGAGCTGGGCCGCATGGCGCACGCGCTGAACAAGGCGCAGGACGCGGTGCGGTCCGCCCTGGCYGGTGTGGTGGAGACGTCGGAGACGGTGGCGGCGGCGGCGGAGGAGCTGTCGGCGTCGTCGGGTCAGGTGGCGGCGGGGTCGGATGAGACGTCGGCGCAGGCGGGTGTGGTGGCTGCGGCTGCGGAGCAGGTGTCGCGCAACGTGCAGGCGGTGGCGGCGGGTGCGGAGCAGATGGGTGCTTCGATCCGGGAGATCGCGCAGAACGCGAACCTGGCGGCGAAGGTGGCGGGTCAGGCGACGTCGGCGGCGGAGTCGGCGAACGATCAGGTGGCGCGGTTGGGGGAGTCCAGCCAGCAGATCGGGAATGTGGTCAAGACGATCACGAGCATCGCGGAGCAGACGAACTTGTTGGCGTTGAACGCCACGATCGAGGCGGCGCGTGCGGGTGAGGCGGGCAAGGGGTTCGCGGTGGTGGCCGGGGAGGTCAAGGAGCTGGCCTCGGAGACGGCTCGGGCGACGGAGGACATCGCGCGGCGGGTGGAGGCSATYCAGGCGGACACCACGGGGGCGGTGGCGGCGATCGGGCAGATCGCGGCGATCATCGCCTCGATCAACGACTATCAGCTGACGATCGCCTCGGCGGTGGAGGAGCAGACGGCGACGACGAACGAGATGTCGCGGGGGGTCGCGGAGGCGGCGACGGGSTCGGGGGAGATCGCGRTSAACATCGGTGGGGTCGCGGCGTCGGCGGCGTCGTCCTCGGAGGTGCTCGGTCAGATGGGTCAGGCGGTCGGCGAGCTCGCCCGCCTGTCCCACGACCTGCGCACCCGCGTCTCGGCGTTCCAGTTCTGATGGGCGCGTCGATGAAGCGCACCGCGGCCGCCCTCGTGGCGGTCGGCCTCCTCGCGACCGGCTGCGCCGGACCCGGTGCCGACGACGAGACCCAGCTGGTCGGGGTCGCGATGCCGACCACCGTGCAGGAGCGCTGGATCGGTGACGGCGAGAACCTGGAGGCGCAGTTCACGTCGCTCGGCTACGACGTCTCCCTGCAGTACGCCGACGACAGCGTGGACACCCAGATCGCGCAGCTCACCGCGATGATCGACGCCGGGGCGGACGCCCTGGTGGTCGGTGCCGTCGACGGCAGCAAGCTGCGCGGGGTGCTGTCCCAGGCGGCGTCGGCCGGGATCGCGATCCTGTCCTACGACCGGCTCATCCGGGACAGCCCGGACGTCGGCTACTACGCCTCGTTCGACAACTGGAGCGTCGGCGTCCTCCAGGCGAACGCCCTGCTGACCGGCCTCGGCGCGATCGACGCGTCGGGCGCCCGGACGTCCGCCCCCGGTCCGTGGGCGATCGAGATCTTCGCGGGCTCGCCCGACGACAACAACGCCACGGTCTTCTACCAGGGCGCCATGTCGGTGCTGCAGCCGTACCTCGACTCCGGCGTGCTCGTCGTGCCCTCGGGCCAGACCGACTTCGCCACCGTGGGGACGCCCGGGTGGAAGGGTGAGACCGCGGCGGCACGCCTGCAGACGCTGACCGGTCCGTACCTGGGCGGCCTGCACCTCGACGGGATCCTGGCCCCCAACGACGGCATCGCGATCGCGGTGCTCGATGCGGCGCGCTCGGGACTCGGCTACGGCGGGGACGGACCGGCGCTGCCGGTGGTCCCGGGCCAGGACGCCGAGCTGGCGTCGGTGCGCTCCATCGTCGCGGGCGAGCAGTACTCGACCGTCTACAAGGACACCCAGCAGCTGGCGGAGGTGGCCGTGCAGATGGTGCGCGCCCTGCTGGCCGGCGACGAGCCCGAGGTGAACGACACGACGTCGTACGACAACGGCGTGCAGGTGGTCCCGTCCTATCTGCTGGCCCCGCAGCTGGTCACGCTCGACAACTACCGCGAGGTCCTCGTGGACGGCGGCTACTACTCGCAGGACGAGCTGGGCACCCCGCCCGCTGGAGGATCCAAGTGACGACGACCCGTACGCGCGCCCGCTGGTTCTGGGACCGGCCCATCGGCGCCAAGATCGCGACGGCCCTGGTGGTGCTGGGCACCATGTTCGGGCTGGTCGGCGGCGCCGGTGCGGTCGCGCTCTACCGTGCGGGCGAGCACCTGCAGGACATGTCCGCGCTCACTGGTCGGCTGCAGTCCGCGATGGCGGAGCTGCGGACCGCGCAGGCGCGCAGCCACCTGCTGGTGCACCGGGCGGTCGAGGCGACCGACCCCGCGGTCCGCACCCAGCTGCTCACGTCGTCGGACTGGGTGGACGGCGACGTCGCGCGACAGATCGCCGTGATCGAGGAGTTCCCGCAGGCCGAGACCGCGCAGTGGTCCGACTTCGTCACCCGCTGGGACGCCTGGGTCGCGTACCGCGACGCCACCCTGGTGCCGTTCGTGCAGGCCGGTGACCAGGTCGGTCTCGCCGCGGCGATCCGGGCCAGCGCGGCCGCGGACCCCGACGCCGCCGGCCGCCCGCTCGCGCTCGCGCAGGGCCAGGTGGACGCGCAGGTCGACGAGATCCTCGCCGCCGGCCAGGCCGAGGTCGACCAGACGATCCTGGTGCTCGCGATCGCGTTCGTGCTCGGCGCCCTGTTCTCCGGGGCGCTCGCCGCGGCGGTCACCCGGCGGATCACGCGCGCCGTCCGGAGCGTCCAGGCGTCCCTCGACGCCATGGCGGACGGCGACCTCACGGTCGTCTCGCCCGTCGAGTCGGGCGACGAGACCGGCCGGATGGCCGCCTCGCTCACCCGCGCCCAGACGTCGCTGCGGGCCACGCTYGCGGGCGTCGTCGAGACGGCGGCCGGTGTCGCGGCCTCTGCCGAGCAGCTCACCGAGTCCAACGGGCGCGTGGCCGGTGCGGCGCAGGAGACCAGCGCGCAGGCCGGGGTGGTCGCCGCAGCGGCCGAGCAGGTCAGCCGCAACGTCCAGGCGGTGGCGGCGGGCGCCGAGCAGATGGGTGCCTCCATCCGGGAGATCGCGCAGAACGCGACCGAGGCCGCCAAGGTGGCGCACAAGGCGACCGGCGTGGCCGAGGCCACCAACCAGCAGGTCGCCCGGCTCGGTGAGTCCAGCCAGCAGATCGGCAACGTGGTCAAGACGATCACCAGCATCGCCGCGCAGACCAACCTGCTGGCCCTCAACGCCACCATCGAGGCCGCGCGCGCCGGGGCGGCGGGCAAGGGGTTCGCCGTCGTCGCGGGGGAGGTCAAGGAGCTCGCGTCGGAGACGGCCCGCGCCACCGAGGACATCGCGCGCCGGGTCGAGGCCATCCAGCAGGAGACGGCCGGTGCGGTGTCCGCGATCGCGGAGATCAGCGCCATCGTCACGTCCATCAACGACTTCCAGCTGACTATCGCGTCCGCGGTCGAGGAGCAGACGGCGACGACGAACGAGATGTCGCGCGGTGTGGCCGAGGCCGCGACCGGCTCCGGGGAGATCGCCGTGAACATCACGGGTGTGGCGTCCGCGGCCCAGAGCAGCACCGACGTGCTCGTGGAGGTCGGCGGACAGGTCGACGAGCTCGCGGTCCTGTCGCACCGCCTGCGCGACCGCGTGTCCGCGTTCACCTTCTGACCCGCTCACAACGCCCGCGCCCACGCCGATAGGCAGCACGACACCGGAATCCCGGTGCCCGACCCTGGAGGAACCGTGACGAGGATCCGCGTGCTGGTGGTCGACGACTCGGTCGTCGTCCGCCGACTCGTCACCGACGCGCTGTCGAGAGACCCGGAGATCGAGGTCGTCGGGGTCGCGGCCAACGGGAAGCTGGCCCAGGCGAAGGTGGCCCAGCTGGCACCGGACCTGGTGACCATGGACATCGAGATGCCGGAGATGGACGGCATCGAGGCGGTCCGCGCGCTGCGACGCTCGGGACACCGGATGCCGATCGTCATGTTCTCCACGCTCACCGAGCGCGGCGCGTCGGCCACGCTCGACGCGCTCGTCGCGGGCGCCCAGGACTACGTGACCAAGCCGGCGAACGTCGGCAGCGTCCAGGAG
>NZ_JBFUHU010000281.1:0-4997 GCF_056402235.1 Cellulomonas sp. P4_B5_2 | reverse complement strand
CGCGCGGGCTCCGGCTCCTTCTCGGGCGCGCGCGCCGGACGTGCGGCCTCGATCTCGTCGGACCCCCCGGGCTCGMCCCCCGCGTGCCGGTTGCCGCCGCCGCGGTGCCCGTGCTCGATCGCGCCGCCCTTCGGCGCCGCGGCCACGGGCGGCGCAGGCGTCTCCTCGACCGGTGCCGCACCCGTCGGGTCCGTGTCGACCTCGATGATCGGCGTCCCCACGTCCACCGTCTGCCCCGGCTCGACCAGGAGCCGCGTCACGACGCCGGCCCACGGGCTCGGCAGGTCGACCAGCGACTTCGCGGTCTCGATCTCGACGATGGTCTGGTTGACCTCGACCGTGTCGCCGACGGCCACGTGCCACGCGACGATCTCGGCCTCGGTCAGGCCCTCACCGGCGTCGGGGAGCGGGAACTGCTGGTAGGTCGGCACGGGGTGTCTCCTCAGAAGGCCAGCGAGCGGTCGACAGCGTCCAGGACGCGGTCCAGCCCGGGCAGGTAGTCGTGCTCGATCTTGGCCACCGGGTAGGGGGTGTGGAAGCCGCCGACCCGCAGCACGGGGGCCTCCAGGTGGTAGAAGCACTCCTCGGTGATCCGCGCGGCGACCTCGGCGCCGGTGCCGTAGAGCACGGGGGCCTCGTGCACGACGACGCAGCGGCCGGTCCTCTTGACCGAGGCCGCGACCGTCGCGGTGTCCAGCGGGGACAGGGTGCGCAGGTCGACGACCTCGACGCTCGTGCCCTCGGCGGCGGCGGTCTCGGCGGCCTTGAGCGCGGTCTGCACCGTGGGGCCGTAGGCGACGAGCGTGAGGTCGGTGCCCTCGCGCAGCACCTTGGCCGTGTCGAGCGCCGGGTGCGGGGCACCGACGGCGGCGTCCAGGTCGACGTCGCCCTTCTCCCAGTAGCGACCCTTGGGCTCGAAGAACAGGACCGGGTCGGGCGACGCGATCGCCTGCTGGATCATCGCGAAGGCGTCGGCCGGGCTGGACGGGCTGATCACGCGCAGGCCGGCGGTGTGCGCGAACAGCGCCTCGGGCGACTCGCTGTGGTGCTCGACCGCGCCGATGCCGCCGCCGTACGGCACGCGGATGACGACGGGGAGGCTCAGGCGGCCCTGCGACCGGTAGTGCATCTTGGCCAGCTGGGTCGTGATCTGGTCGAACGCCGGGAAGATGAACCCGTCGAACTGGATCTCGCACACCGGCCGGTAGCCGCGCAGCGCCAGGCCGATCGCGGTTCCGACGAWGCCCGACTCCGCGAGCGGGGTGTCGACGACGCGCTCCTGCCCGAAGTCCTTCTGCAGGCCGTCGGTCACCCGGAACACCCCGCCGAGGGCCCCGATGTCCTCGCCCATGAGGAGCACCTTGGGGCTCTGCTCGAGCGCCTTGCGCAGGCCGAGGTTGATCGCCTTGGCGAACGTGATGGTGGTCATCGGTGGCTCCCCTCGCCCTCGAGGAACGAGGCCTCGTACGCCTCGAACCACTGGCGCTCGGACTCGACGACCGCGTGGGGCGTCGCGTACACGTGCTCGAACATCGACGCAGCCGAGGGGCGGCCCATGCCGCGCACCGCGGTCCGGATCCTCTCCCCGAGCGCGTCACCCTCCGCCGCGAGCCCGTCGAGGAAGTCCTGCGGCAGCTCGCCGCGGTCCTCCAGGTGCAGCCGGAGCCGGTCGATCGGGTCGCGTTGGCGCCAGTACTCCTCCTCGGCGGCGGAGCGGTAGCGGCTCGGGTCGTCGGAGGTGGTGTGCGCGCCCATCCGGTACGTGAAGGCCTCGATGAACGTCGGCCCGCCGCCGGACCGCGCCCGCTCCAGCGCCTCGGCGGTGACCGCGTAGGTGGCTAGCACGTCGTTGCCGTCCACCCGGACGCTCGGGATGCCGAAGCCGGGGCCGCGGTCGGCAAGCGGCACGCGGGACTGCCGGCTGGTGGGCTCCGAGATGGCCCASTGGTTGTTCTGGCAGAAGAAGACGACCGGGGCGTTGTTCACCGCGGCGAACACGAGCGCCTCGTTCACGTCGCCCTGCGAGGTGGACCCGTCGCCGAAGTACGTGACGACCGCCGAGTCCCGCGCCGGGTCGCCCGTGCCGACCGCCCCGTCGCGCTGCAGGCCCATCGCGTAGCCGGTGGCGTGCAGCGTGTGCGAGCCGATGACCAGCGTGTACAGGTGGAACCCGTACGCCGTCGGGTCCCAGCCGCCGTGGTCGATGCCGCGGAACAGCCGCAGCACCTCCGCCAGGTCGACGCCGCGCGTGTACGCGACGCCGTGCTCGCGGTAGCTGGGGAACACCTGGTCCTGCGGCAGGAGCGCGCGGCCGGAGCCGATCTGCGCGGCCTCCTGGCCGAGGCACTGGGCGTACAGGGCCAGCTCGCCCTGGCGCTGCAGGGACGTCGCCTCGTTGTCGAACCGACGCACCAGCACCATGTCGCGGTAGAGCGCGCGCAGGGCGTCGGCGTCGAGATGGGCGATGCGGGGGTCGTAGTCGGGATGAGCCGTGCGGTGACCCGCGGGGGTCAGCAGCTGCACGAGGCCGTCGTCGGTCAGGGGGCCGTTCGGGACCACGCGGTTCTCCTTCGCGGGTGCTGCGGCGGGGGGCCGCGCCGGGATCAGTCTCGAAACCTACGTCAGCGTAGGCTACGGCACCGTAGGTAGCGCGCGAAGGACCCCGACAAGCCTCGGCGCACGCCCTTGTGGACTGTCTACACCTCCCCCGGCACGCTCAGCGAGCGAGCCACTCCGCGGTGATCTCGAGCAGCAGGTCGGTGGCCTCGGGCTCCCCCACGCTCACCCGGACGCCGTCGCCCTGGAACGGCCGCACGAGCACCCCGGCGCGGCCGGACCGCTCCGCGAACGCCGAGGACTGGTCGCCGAGCGGCAGCCACACGAAGTTCGCCTGGCTGTCCGGCACGGTCCAGCCCTGCTTCCGGAGCCCGGTGAGCAGGCGCGTGCGTTCGACGACGATCGCGTCCACCCTGGTCATCAGCTCGGCCGTCGCACGCAGCGACGCCAGCGCGGCCAGCTGGCCGACGTGGGAGACCCCGAACGGCGTCGACGCCGCGCGGATCCCCGCCGCCAGCCGCGGGCGCGCAACCGCGTACCCGACCCGGAGGCCGGCCAGCCCGAACGCCTTCGAGAACGTGCGGAGCAGCACGACGTTGGGGTGGTCGGCGAACACGGCCAGGCCGTCGGGTGCGGCCTCGTCACGGACGAACTCGACGTAGGCCTCGTCGAGCACCACGAGCACGTCCTTGCGGACCGCGGCCAGGAACGTGGCCAGCTCGTCGGCGTGCACAGCGRGGCCGGTGGGGTTGTTCGGGGTGCAGACCAGCACGGCCTTGGTGCGGGGGGTGATCGCCGCCGCCATCGCCTCCAGGTCCAGCCGGCCGTCGTCGCCCACCGGCACGTGCACGCCCACGCCCCCCGCGAGCGTCACGGCGATCGGGTACGCCTCGAACGAGCGCCACGGGACGACGACCTCGTCGCCCGGCTCGCAGACTGCCGTGAGCACGTGGCCCAGCACCGCGACCGAGCCGCAGCCCGCGACGATGTTCTCGGGCACCACGCCCAGCGACGCCGCGATCGACCCGGTCAGCTCCGTGGCGTACATGTCCGGGTACCGGTTGACGTCCTCGGCCGCGTCGGAGATGGCCAGGATCACCGAGGGCAGCGGCGGGTACGGGTTCTCGTTGGACGACAGCTTGTACGCGGCCGCGCCGACGGGGACGCGGGCYCCCGGGACGTAGGGCGGCAGGTCGGACAGTGCCTGGCGGAGGGGGACGCGGGTCACGGGCCTCAGCATGCCACCGCCCACCTAGGACCCCCGCACCGCGTTGTCTCGACAACGGAGGCACCCACGGTGGCAGGATCGACGCATGGCCTTCCTCGTCCGCGTGCTCATCAACGCCGTCGCCCTCTGGTTCGCGACGCTGATCCTGCCGGGACTCCACATCGTCGGCGGCGACAGCAACTGGGAGACCCTCGCGATCATCCTGCTCATCGCGCTGGTCTTCGGGCTGGTCAACGCGATCGTCAAGCCGATCGTGGCGTTCATCTCGATCCCGCTCTACATCCTCACGCTCGGCCTGTTCACGATCATCGTGAACGCGCTCATGCTCATGCTCACCGCCTGGATCACCGAGGCGACCAGCTGGGGTCTGCGGATCGACAACTTCGGCACCGCCTGCTGGGGCGCGATCATCGTCTCGATCGTCAGCCTGGTCCTCTCGGTCCTGATCCCCGGCGACCGCACGCGGAGCTCGTCGTCGACCGAGGTCAGCTACTAGGCGTCACCCTCGGCGGCTGCGCGGAGACCAGCACCGGGTCGCGCGTCGCCTGGAACTGCCGGGTCACGCCGGCCGTCCCGGGCGGACCGAGCACGTCACGGACGGCCGCGTCGAACGACCGCATGCCCGGGCTGCCTGCCAGCTCGCGGTCGGCCACGTCGGCCGTCTCGACGTACCGGGCGATCGCATGCGCCTCGGTCGGCGACGGGACGGGAGGACCACCAGTCGAGTCGAGGTCGCGGGTGACCACCGTGACCCGGGCATCAGTGACGTCGGGCGTGCCGTCCAGCTGGGGGACGGCGTCTTCCCGGTGCCGGTAGTGGCGGACCTCCACGGCGCGCGGCGGCGACCGGGTCAGGTCCGGGCTGCCCGCCGTGGCGATCGCCCGCACGGAGTACGTGCTGCCCGCGGCGGCGGCGACCGACACGGCGACCATCCCGCCCAGGCTGTGCCCCGCGAGCATCACGGGCTCGTCGGCACCGATCCGCGCCAGCCTCATGGCCTCCAGCACGGCGTCCGTCATGTCGTCGGTGAGCCCCGCCAGCAGGCGGCCGTCGGTGGTCAGGTCCATCGGGGTGGGAGCGTTCGGTGCCCAGCTCTCGGTGCCCGGGATCTCGACGACCCACGCGCGCGTCCCGTCGGGGTGCGTGAGCTGCTGCACCGAGATGACGCCCGCCGGGGTCCCGGCGAGCCCGGTCTCCGTGCCGTCCTGGTAGC
>NZ_JBFUHU010000280.1:0-5029 GCF_056402235.1 Cellulomonas sp. P4_B5_2 | reverse complement strand
ATGCTGAACCATGTGGTTCACCATACGACACTGAACCGAATGGTGCAATGACGGACCGTAGGATCGTGGCGTGAGAGCAATCCGGGGCAAGGTCGGGATCGTCGCTGCGCTGGTGCTCGCCATCGCCCTGGCCCTGTCCGCGCTCGCGGGACTCGGCTCGAGGCCGGCGGGCATCCCCGAGCAGGGACCCTGGGGCATCTCGCTCTCCTACCCGGAGGGCGACTGGAGCACCTGCGTCGACGACCCCTCGATGACCGACGGCCAGATGACTGCCGACATGCCGGTGTCACGCGTCTTCGTGAGCTCCGCGCCCGGCGCGACAGAGGCCGACGTCCAGCGCGTCCTCGACTGCCTGTCCGCCCGGATGACCGGCGGGACGGTCGAGGTCGGTCAGGTCGAGACCCCGCCGCTCGACAGCTGAGCGACGCGCAGGACAGCGACCGCGGTCAGCGCGACCGGACCTCGGCGAGAACCGTCTGCAGCCGGACGGCGAAGTCCTGGGGCGTCCCCGGCGGCAGCGCGTCGACGCCGAACCACGCGACCCGCTCACTCTCGGCGCTCACCACGGGCACCGTGCCCGCGGCGGCGTACGCCACGAACCCGACGTCCCAGTGAACCCGGCAGCGCCCGAACGCCGCGGAGAGCTCGTGGCGGTGCACGTCGGCGGGCAGGTGGCTCTCGAGCTGCAGGTCGGCGATGCCGCCCTCCTCGCGCGCCTCCCGGAGCGCGCCGGCCGCCAGGGACCCGTCGCCGGCCTCCAGGTGCCCGCCGAGCTGCACCCAGAACTGACCCTTGCGGTGGAAGCAGAGCAGCACGCTCGACAGGTCCGGCGTGAGGACGAAGCAGCTCGCCGTGAGGTGCTCGGGGGCCAGCGACCGGTCGACCGCGGCCGGCCCTGAGACGGCGACGAACGCGCGGTACTCCGCCAGCAGACCGGCCTGCGCGGGGTCGCGGGGGGTCCAGGCATCGAGCGCGTCGGTGATCACCGCGGCAGCGTACGGCGCCCGCTCCGAGTGGCCGGTCGGCGGAGCCGGGCTCATACTCGCCGACGTGACGATCCCCCGCGAGACTCCCGCCGAGCAGCGACTCGACCACGCCCCCCTGCGGTCGGCGGTCATCGTCAACCCCAACCGGGTCGAGGGTCTCGACGAGCTCCGCGCCGGCATCCGGGAGCAGCTGGCCGAGGCGGGCTGGCCCGAACCGGCGTGGCTCGAGACGACCGCCGACGACCCCGGCACCGGCCAGGCGAAGCAGGCGGTCGCCGACGGCGCCGAGGTGGTGTTCGTCGCCGGTGGTGACGGGACCGTGCGTGCCT
Organism: Cellulomonas sp. P4_B5_2; assembly: GCF_056402235.1. Classification (NCBI taxonomy): domain Bacteria; kingdom Bacillati; phylum Actinomycetota; class Actinomycetes; order Micrococcales; family Cellulomonadaceae; genus Cellulomonas; species Cellulomonas sp. P4_B5_2. Next base: position 3,714 of record NZ_JBFUHU010000280.1, on the reverse strand, counting down.
GCATCGACGGGCTGGCCGGGACCGAGGCGGCGCTCGCCATCCTGCCCGGCGGCACCGGCAACCTGCTCGCGACCAACCTCGGCATCCCCACCGACACGATCGAGGGCGTCCAGCTGGCCCTGGACCGCGGCCGTCGGCTGGTCGACCTCGGTGAGGTGGACGGGCAGACGTTCGCGGTGATGGCGGGCATGGGCCTCGACGCGGCGATGGTCGACGACGCCCCCACCAAGCTCAAGGCGGTCCTCGGCTCCGTCGCGTACGTGTACTCGGCGCTCAAGCACCTGAACGACGCCGAGATGAAGGTCGAGGTGCAGGTCGACGACTACCCGGTGCTGCGCCGCCGCGCCCGCACGGTGCTCGTCGGCAACGTCGGGCGCCTGCAGGGCGGGGTCAACCTGCTGCCCGACGCCGAGCCGGACAACGGCCAGATGGACGTCGCGGTGCTGGCGCCCAAGAACCTGGGCCGCTGGATCCAGACCGCGGTCGGCGTCCTGCGCCCGGGGCGCAACAAGGTGCCGAACATGGAGGTGCTGCGCGGGTCACGGATCACGATCACCAGCGACCGCCCGCAGCCCCGCCAGCTGGACGGCGACGTCATCGACCCGTCGACCACCCTCGAGGTCACCGTCCGCCCGGACACCCTGTGGGTGTGCGTCTACCAGCCGGACACGTCCGAGGACCTCACCGAGGGCGCACCGACCCAGGACTGACAGGTCACAGCTCGTCGTGCGGCACGACGAGCACGGGGACCGGCGAGTGCCGGATGATCCGCGTCGCGTTGGTGCCCAGGAACACACGCCGCAGCGTGCCGGCGCTAGACGAGCCGAGGATCAGCAGCTCGTTCGCCAGCCAGTCGACGGACGTGAGCGCCTCCCACCAGCTGCCGCCGGACGCGACGACGAGCTCCACGTCGTCGTCCAGCCCGGCGCCGAGCCGGGCCTTCAGGGCGTGCTGCGCGTCGACCATCTGCGCGCGCCACTGCTCGTTCACCTCCGCCTCGATGTCGGTGCCGACCTCGGGCGGGTACATGGTGGGCGATCGGACGCCGAACGTGGCGATCCGCAGCTGGACGTCGATCTCGCGCGTCAGCCGCGCCGCCCACCGCACGGCGACGGACCCGAGATCGGTGCCGCTGAACGAGCAGGTGAGCCGGTGCGCGGCGACGTCGGCGGGGCCGGGCGGGCACCGGTAGGAGTGCGGCGCGATGGCGAGCGGGACCGGGGACGAGTGCAGGAGGTAGTCGGCGGTCGACCCGATCACCACCCGGCCCGGTGTGCCGTCGGGCGACGAGCCCAGCACCAGGGCGGTCGCGTCCCGCTCCTCGGCCAGGGCCGCGAGCGCCCGTGGCGTCGAGCGGTCGTGCAGCCGCACGAACTCGATGGTCAGGTCGTCGGCGCGCCCGTCGAGGACGTCGAGCACAGCGGCCTCCGCCTCGTCGGCCCGGGCCTGGACCCACTCCTGCATCTCGCCGTCGACCCGCGCCATCGACGGCACGGTCCACCCGTGCGGGACGACGGTCGCGATGACGAGCACGTCCGGCCCCGTCGCCTCCGGCAGCGTCCGGGCCAGCGTGACACCGAGGTCGATGGCGGCGTGGGAGTCGCCGAAGGGGTTGGCACCCACGACGATCGTCATCGGAGGTCCTCGTCGCGCAGCATCCCGGCCTCCACCGCGCGCTCCAGGACCGAGTGCTTGCGGCCCCACAGGAAGTAGAACGCGAGCACCACACCGAGCCACAGGAGGAACCAGGCGTACGTGTACCAGTGCAGGCCGGACAGGATGTACAGGCAGGCCAGCACTGCGAGCACCGGCGTGACGGGGTAGCCGGGGACCTTGAACCCGCGGGTCAGGTCAGGACGGCTGCGCCGCAGGATGATGACGCCGACCGAGACCACGATGAACGCGATGAGCGTCCCGATGGACACCAGGTCCCAGAGGTAGTCGAGCGGGACGAACGCGGCCAGGACGCCCACCACGCCCGCCACGATGAGCGTGTTGTTCACCGGCGTGTGGGTGCGCGGGTTGACGCGGGCGAACGACCGCGGGAGCAGGCCGTCGCGGCCGATGGCGAACAGGATGCGCGTCTGCCCGTACATGGTCACGAGCGTGACCGAGAAGATCGAGATCACCGCGCCGGCGGACAGGATCGTGCCCGGCCAGGTGGCGCCGACGACGTTCTCGAGGATCTTCGCCAGACCGGCCTCGCCCTGCTCCGTGTCGCTGAACGCCTCCCACGGCTGCGTGCCGAGGGCGGACACCGCGACCAGCACGTAGATGGTGGTGACGATCGCCAGGGCGCCGAGGATCGCGCGCGGCATGGTCTTCTGCGGGTCACGGACCTCGTCGCCGGCCGTGGAGATGGCGTCGAGCCCGATGAACGTGAAGAAGATCGTGCCGGCGGCGGCCGTGATCCCGGTGACGCCCATGGGGGCGAAGTCCGCGAAGTTGTCGGCGTTGAACCCGGTGAAGGCGATCGCCACGAAGAGCACCAGCACCGCCAGCTTGATGACGACCATCGTGGCGTTGACCTTGGCGGACTCCGACGCGCCCCGGATCAGCAGGACCGCGCACAGGGCGACGAGGACCAGCGCGGGCAGGTTGATGAGCCCCGGGTCGGCGTCCCACGGTGCGGCGGACAGCGCCGTCGGGATCTCCCACCCGATCAGGTTGTGCAGGAGCTGGTTCAGGTAGCCGCTCCAGCCGACCGCCACGGCCGCCGTGGACACCCCGTACTCGAGGAGCAGGCAGGCCGCGACCCCCATCGCGACCACCTCGCCGAGAGTCGCGTACGCGTAGGAGTAGGTCGACCCGGACACCGGCACCGCCGACGCCATCTCGGCGTAGGACAGCGCCGACAACCCTGCTGCCAGGCCCGCCAGCAGGAACGAGATCACGACGGCGGGACCGGCGTCGGGCACCGCCTCGTGCATGACGAAGAAGACCCCGGTGCCGACGGTCGCACCGACGCCGAACATCATCAGCGTGAAGGTGCCGAGCGAGCGCTCCAGGCCCTCGCTCGACCTCACGGTCGCGGCGGTGATCGGCTTCCTGCGCCAGATCTGCTTCCTCAGGGACGACTGTGTGACGGACATGGGCGGGCCTCTCTGAGGTGGCCCACCTGCCCGGGCCGATGCCGTGTGTGTCCCGCAACGGTAGGAGCGGGAGCGAACGGCGGCAAGGTTAGTGGAACCCGTACAGGTACCACACTGCTGACTCCCAGAAGACGCGGTGAGACGCTCCGCCATTTCGGGCACGCGAGCATGTGTTTGTCGCTACTGTCCGCGCATGATCATCACATCACTCGCCACCGAGGTGGCCACCACGACCTCCGCCACGGTCGGCCCCGGCGCCTACATCGGCGGCATCATCGGCTACCTGATCGGCGCGTTCGCGCTGTTCGGGATCTTCAAGAAGGCCGGCGAGCCGACCTGGCAGGCGTTCGTCCCGATCTGGAACACCATCGTCCTGCTCAAGGTCGCGGGCAAGCCGCTCTGGTGGATCGTCCTGCTGCTCATCCCGATCGTGAACATCGTCATCCTGGTCCTGCTCTACCAGGGGCTGTCGACCGCGTTCGGTCACGGGACGGGCTTCACGGTCGGCCTGTTCTTCCTCCCGATCATCTTCTTCTACATCCTCGGCTACGACTCCAACCCCTACCGGGGTGCTGACGCGGCTCAGCCGGTCGGCTACGCCACCGCCTGACCCGCTCTGGAC
>NZ_JBFUHU010000279.1:0-8328 GCF_056402235.1 Cellulomonas sp. P4_B5_2 | reverse complement strand
GGCCGTACTAGGTGGTACTCAGCGCATCAGCTGCGGATCAGAACCCGCCGCCGAAGTCCTCGCCGCCACCGCCGGCCGGCGCGTTGTTGCGCTCCGGCTTGTCGGCCACGACGGCCTCGGTGGTGAGGAACAGCGCGGCGATGGACGCCGCGTTCTGCAGCGCGGAGCGCGTGACCTTCACCGGGTCGTTGACGCCCGCGGCGAGCAGGTCCTCGTACGTGTTGGTCGCGGCGTTGAGGCCGTGACCCACGGGGAGGTTGCGCACCTTCTCGACGACGACGCCACCCTCGAGACCGGCGTTGATCGCGATCTGCTTGAGGGGAGCCTCGATCGCGAGCTTCACGATCGCGGCACCGGTCGCCTCGTCGCCCTCGAGCTTGAGGCCCTCGAACGCGGTCTTGCCGGCCTGGATGAGCGCCACGCCACCACCGGCGACGATGCCCTCCTCGACGGCCGCCTTGGCGTTGCGCACGGCGTCCTCGATGCGGTGCTTGCGCTCCTTGAGCTCGACCTCGGTGGCCGCGCCCGCCTTGATGACGGCGACGCCACCGGCGAGCTTGGCGAGGCGCTCCTGCAGCTTCTCGCGGTCGTAGTCCGAGTCGGAGTTCTCGATCTCGGCACGGATCTGCGAGACGCGGCCCTGGATCTGGGCGGCGTCGCCGGAGCCCTCGACGATGGTGGTCTCGTCCTTGGTGACGACGATCTTGCGCGCCGTGCCGAGGACCTCGAGGCCCACCGTGTCGAGCTTGAGACCGACGGTCTCGGAGACGACCTGGCCACCGGTGAGGATGGCCATGTCCTGCAGCATCGCCTTGCGGCGGTCGCCGAAGCCGGGAGCCTTGACGGCGACCGACTTGAACAGGCCGCGGATCTTGTTGACGACGAGCGTGGCCAGGGCCTCGCCCTCGACGTCCTCGGCGACGATGAACAGCGGCTTGCCGGCCTGGATGACCTTCTCCAGCAGCGGCAGCAGGTCCTTGACGTTCGAGATCTTCGACTCGACGAGCAGCACGTAGGCGTCCTCGAGGACGGCCTCCTGGCGCTCCGGGTCGGTCACGAAGTACGCCGACAGGAAGCCCTTGTCGAAGCGCATGCCCTCGGTGAGCTCGAGCTCGAGGCCCAGCGCGCTGGACTCCTCGACGGTGATGACGCCTTCCTTGCCGACCTTGTCGAGCGCCTCGGCGATCAGGTCGCCGATCGCCTGGTCGCCGGCGGAGATCGCGGCCGTGGCGGCGATCTGCTCCTTGGTCTCGACCTCCTTGGCCTGCGCGAGCAGGGCGGCCGTGACGGCCTCGACGGCCTTCTCGATGCCCTTCTTCAGCGCGATCGGGTTGGCGCCGGCCGCGACGTTGCGCAGGCCCTCGCGCACGAGCGCCTGGGCGAGCACGGTGGCGGTGGTGGTGCCGTCGCCCGCGACGTCGTCCGTCTTCTTGGCGACCTCCTTGACGAGCTCCGCACCGATCTTCTCGAAGGGGTCCTCGAGGTCGATCTCCTTGGCGATGGAGACGCCGTCGTTGGTGATCGTGGGGGCGCCCCACTTCTTGTCCAGGACGACGTTGCGGCCCTTCGGGCCGAGGGTGACCTTGACGGTGTCGGCGAGGATGTTGAGTCCCCGCTCGATGCCGCGGCGGGCCTCCTCGTTGAAGGCAATGATCTTGGCCATGGGGCTGTGATCCTTCACTGGGTTCGGGTCGGCCGAGGGTGCCCGCGACGGACGGGCACGTCACCCGCGGTCTTGTCCCGCGTGCGACGGCCCTCACCGGACGGCCGTGGTGATTCTGTCACTCTCCACCGGAGAGTGCTAAGTCCAATGGTTAGCACTCGACCCCCGAGAGTGCAAGCAGCGTTCACTGAGAGCGGCACCTCAGGAACCGCGTCAGGGCTATCGTGCGCGTGTGCAGGATCACGACGAGGACGTCGACACCGGCGGTCGGCGTACCGCGGGCGAGATCGTCGCGCCCGCGCACACGTCGCACCGCGGCCGGCACACGGACCGGTCTCGCCGCACGGGCGGCATCCTCGCGACGGCTCTCRTCGTCGCGGCCACCACCACGTTCGTCGCCACGGCGCCCGCCGGGGCGCGGGCGGTCGAGACCCCGGCTCCACCAGCCGCCGCGCCCGCCGCGGAGTACGCGTCGATCCCGCTGTACCACGAGGGCCTGACCACTCTCGCGGGCGATCTCCGGGTGCCCCTGGCGGTCGGCACCGATGCGACGTTCCTGGCCGGCACCCACGTCGTCGACCCCGCCGCGTCGACCCTCGCGCGCGTGGTCACCGGGGAGGCCCCGGCCGGGCACGGCGCCACCATCCGCGCGGCCGTCTCGGTCGCCGGCCGGCAGCGCGCCTGGCTCGCGTCCGGCACCGTCCCCGGTGTCGGGGGACCGTACGAGGACATGGCCCGCGCGGCACTGCTGGACCTGCACGCGCTCATGCTCCCGGACGGCGCCGCCGTCGCGGCCTGGTCGGAGAAGTGGCGCTACGTGTGGCCGCGCGACGCCTCGTTCGTCGCCGTGGCGCTGGCCCGGACCGGCCACGTGGACGACGCCCTCGAGATCCTCTGCTTCCTCGACCGGGTGCAGTCGCAGGACGGCTCCTTCCAGGCGCGGTACCTGCCCGACGGCTCGGGGCCGCCCGACGACCGCGGCGTGCAGACCGACGGCACCGGGTGGGCGCTGTGGGCCGCCGGCCTGGTCCTCGCGGAGATCACCGACCCCGCCGACCGCGCCGCTGCTGCCGAGGAGCTCCGCCCGATGCTCGTGCGCTCCACCCGGCACGCGATCGAGCTCGTCGGCGGCGACGGCCTTCCGCCCGCGTCACCGGACTACTGGGAGGTGCCCGAGGACGCGCTCACGCTCGGCACGGTCGCGCCGCTGGTCGCGGGACTGCAGCAGGCGTCGACGGTCCTCCCGCTGACGGACGACGACGCGCTGGCCCGGTCCGCGCTCGACGCCGCGATCCGCTCCAAGGTGGCAGTGATCCGCGCGTTCGGTCCGACCGGGTTCGCGCGGTACGCGGACGGCGAGCACGCGGACGCCGCGAGCGCCTTCCTGCTGCCACCGTTCCTCACCACCGCGGTTCCGGGTGCCGACGAGGCGTGGCGGGCGTCGGCCGTGGCGATGGTCCGCCCCGCGAACGGCTTGGCGCCTGGCGCCGGGTGGCGCGACGACGGCGTCTCCTGGACGCCGCAGACGTCGCTCTACGCGTGGGTGGCCGCGGAGAGCGGTGACGCCGACCTGGCCGACGGCTGGCTCACGTTCCTGGACACCCATCGCACGCCCTCGGGCTCGCTGCCCGTCCACGTCGGGGTCAGAGGCCGCGGACCTGCTCGGCCTGCGGCCCCTTGGTGCCCTGCCCGACCTCGAACTCGACGTCCTGGCCCTCCTCGAGGGACCGGTAGCCGTCCGACTGGATCGCGCTGAAATGCACGAAGAGGTCCTGGCCTCCCCCTGTCGGGGTGATGAAGCCGTACSCCTTCTCCGCGTTGAACCACTTCACGATGCCCTGGGCCATGCCGTACTCCTCGTAGCTCCTCGACGCCTCGAGCCGGGCGCTCCGCCGGCGCCCGGTGCGCGTGAGCCTAGTGGCCGCGCTCCCGCGCCGACCAGGGTCGTCTCGGGGTCCGTGCGAGCGGCCGGATCAGGCGTCCGGGTCGGTGACGAGGACGACGGAGATGCCGGTCCCGGCGTCCGCCGCGGAGAGCACGGGGGCGCCCAGGCCGAGCGTGTCGGCGACGAGCTGCGCGGTCGCCACCTGGTCCTCGGTGGCGTAGTACACGACCGAGTCGTCGGTCGTCGCCTCCGTGTTGCCGGTGGTGACGGCCGTGAACCCGGCGGTCGTGAGCTTCTCGGCCTGCGCCGCAGCGAGGCCGCCGATGCTGGCGGCGTTGAGCACCACGATCGGCGTGTCCATCACGGGGGTCGGCGCGGCAGGCTCCTCCACCGGCTGGGTCTCCGTGTCCGTGGGCGTCTCGCCCTCGGTCGCGGTGTCGGAGGGCGTCGTCTCCTCCGCCTCCGGGGACGTCGAGGTGCCCGGGAGGGACGGGAGGTTGCCGTCGCGCGCCATGAAGTTCACCACGGCGAAGGCGAGCACCGGCGTGAGGACCAGGACGACCAGGAACGGCCACCACCTGCTCCACGCCGAGCGGGGGGCGCGATGCACGCCTCGGGGGACGTCAGGGTTCGACGGGACGTCGAACTCGTCCTCGGGATAGGAGTACTCCGCCTTGCTCACGGCGGACAGGCTAACGGCTCAGGCCATGGGGACGGGTCCACCTGGGGCAGGACGTGGGCCGTGTCACGTGCAGGGACGCGGACGCCGGCACGCAAAGACGGGTGGATCAGGCGTCGCCGAGGCGGCGAGCGGTGCGTGCCCGCTGGCGCGAGGACCGCATGCGGCGCAGGCGCTTGATGAGCATCGGGTCGTGCGCGAGGGCCGCCGGGTCGTCGATCAGGGCGTTGAGCACCTGGTAGTACCGCGTGGCCGACATGTCGAAGAGCTCGCGGATGGCCGACTCCTTGGCGCCCGCGTACTTCCACCACTGCCGCTCGAACGCGAGGACCTGCTCGTCGCGCTCGGAGAGCTCCGCCGGACGGGGATCGTGGACACTGCTGGGTGCCGGGATGTGACCGACGGCGATCGTCGCGGCGTCCATGCGTCCTCCTGTGCTCTCGCGGGGCTCGGTCCGCACCCGGGGGTGCTGACCGACAGCCGTCATCGTACGACCGTAATGACACACGTGTCATTCCCGTCGGCGCGTCGTCGCCCGTGCGCCGCGCGAGTCGTCGGCCGTGCGTCGGATCGGTAACCTCGCGGGCGTGACCGCCGCGCCGCTGGACCAGCTCGTCGCCCCCGACTGGGCCGTCGCCCTCGCCCCCGTCGAGCCCCAGCTCCGTGCGGCGGGACAGTTCCTGCGCGACGAGGTCGCCGCCGGGCGCAGCTACCTGCCGGCCGGCGACGCCGTGCTGCGGGCGTTCCGGCGGCCCCTCGCGGAGGTCCGCGTGCTCGTCGTCGGGCAGGACCCCTACCCGACGCCGGGCCACCCGATGGGCCTGTCCTTCTCGGTGCAGCCGGACGTCCGGCCCCTGCCGCGGTCGCTGACAAACATCTTCACCGAGCTGGTCGCGGACGTCGGCGTGGCACCCCCGACCAGCGGAGACCTGTCCCCGTGGGCCGACCAGGGCGTGATGCTCCTCAACAGGGTGCTCACGGTCCGTCCGGGGGCGCCCGCGTCGCACAGGCGGCACGGGTGGGAGGCGGTGACCGACCGTGCCATCGCCGTCCTCGTCGAGCGCGGCGGCCCCCTCGTCGCCGTGCTCTGGGGCCGCGACGCCCAGTCGCTCAAGCCCGCGCTCGGGTCCGTGCCGACGGTCGAGAGCGTGCACCCCAGCCCGCTGTCCGCGAGCCGCGGGTTCTTCGGGTCCCGCCCGTTCTCCCGCGTGAACCAGCTGCTCGTGTCGCAGGGTGCGCAGCCCGTCGACTGGTCGCTGACCTGACGGCCCTCACAGGTCGTCGACGATCCCCCAGGACGCGGCGGTCAACGAGTACGCGGTCCAGACGTCCGGGTCCAGCTGGTCCACCATGCCCGCTACCAGGACCACGTGGGACCTGTGCTGCACCTGGTCGGCGTCGCGGTACACGATCACCGCCTCCGCGCCGGCACACTCCGGAGGCACCCGGTCGAAGCGCGCCCCGGCGAGCGAGTACGAGCCCGTCCTCGGGCTGATCTCGACCTCGTATCCCCAGGTCACAGCTGAGGTGTCGCACCCCGAGGCCCCGGGCCCGGCCACTGCCTGGTCGGCGAAGCGTGCGGAGGCCACCATGCTCGCGACGGCCAGCGCGACCAGCGATCCCGCCCAGAACAGCCGCTCGGACGACGGGCCGACGCGTCTTCGGGTCGACGTCATGACGCTCCCCTCCGTGGGCGCGGTCCTGCGCGTGGAGGCGTCGCCAGCATCCTGCTCGTCGCCGGCGTCACGGCGGTGCCGTCGTGACGCGCCAGTCCCCGAGGCCGGGACCTGGTCCTCACCCGGCCCATCGACCGGCACGACGCGGGGTTGAGGAGTTCGCGTGCGCGGGCACAATGTCCCGGTGAGCATCCAGACCCCGCCCTGGTCCCGGTACGTGGCGATCGGTGACTCGTTCACCGAGGGGCTGTGGGACTCCCCCGACGGCCCCGAGGCTCCGCAGCGCGGGTGGGCGGACCTGCTCGCCTCGCACTTGTCGGACCGTCGCACCGCTGCGGGCGAGTCACCCCTCCAGTACGCGAACCTCGCCATCCGCGGGCGGCTGCTGCGGCCGATCCTCGTCGAGCAGGTGCCCGCTGCTCTCGAGCTGAAGCCCGACCTGGTGAGCCTCGTCGGTGGCGGCAACGACATCCTGCGGCCCTCGGCCGACATCGACCGGCTGGCCCGGAACCTCGAGGCGGGCGTCGTCCGGCTGCGCGAGGAGGGGGTCGACGTGCTGCTCGGCACCGGGGTCGACGCCGCCGACAGCCCGCTGGTGAAGGCGACGCGCAGCCGGGTCGGCATCTACAACGCGCTCATCTGGTCGATGGCCCGACGCCACGGTGCCTACGTGGTGGACCTGTGGGGCATGCGCTCGCTGCGCGACTGGCGGATGTGGGCCGACGACCGGATCCACCTGACCACCGACGGACACGCCCGCGTGGCGCAGGGGGCGCTGGTGGGGCTGGGTCTGGAGCCCGACGACCCCGCCTGGGACGACCCGCTCACCCCTCTGCCGCCGACCCCGCGGATGCAGAAGGCGCGCGAGGACGCCGCCTGGGTGCGCGAGCACGTCTACCCCTGGGCGACGCGTCGGTTGCGCGGCAAGTCCTCGGGCGACGAGCGTGTGCCGAAGCGGCCGGAGCTGTCACCCCTGAACTGACCGCTCAGGGGATCTGGCAGACGATCCCCGACTGCCCCGCACGGTTCTCGACGAACGCGGCGTACAGGCCCGGCGATGCGCCGATGTTGGCCGCCAGCCGGCCGCTGAGCTGCGGCAGCGCCGAGCAGCTCGACGTCACCTGGGCACCGTTGTTGGCCGTCGTGATCCCGGCGGTGGACCAGGTCCACCAGGCCGGCGCCCCCGGGATCGTCACCGTGAACGAGATGTACTGGGAGTTGGAGATGCCCGGGGCCTTGAAGTCGATGCTGAAGTTGCCCTGGCCCGAGCCGTCGCTGCCCCAGTAGTTCGACGAGGCCGCACCGTCGATGGCGCACGGCTTCGTGGCGTCCAGCGTGCCGTTGGCGTTCCGGACCTGGCACACGTTCACCGGGCCCGCCGGCGGCGTGTAGGTCCACGTCGCCGGGACCTGCCAGCCGCCGATCGTCACGTGCACCTTGAGCCCGGCAGCAGGCGTGAAGGTGCCGGTCGCAGCAGTCAGCGTCGCCGTCGCGGTGGTCACGGTGCCTGTGGCCTCCAGCCGGCGCGCGGCGGGCCACGTGGTGACGGTGGGGTCGTACACGGTGACGACGAGTGCCCTGCCGGAGCAGCCGGCGGTGTCGACGTTGCTCAGCACGACGCTCGACGTGGTGCCCGAGGTGGCGCCGTTGGTGACCGCCACCGTCTGCGAGGTGCAGCGGCTCTGGCTGGTCATGAAGGGCTTGAGGCGCGTGGTGAGGGTCAGTGCCGAGGCCTGCGCGAGGGAGGCGCCGACGAGGGCGAGCAGCAGCGCCCCGACGACGGCGACGAGCGCGTGGCGGCGGCGGATCCGCGGCAGCCGGCGGCTCACGGTCGCCCCCCCACGACGGCCACGGGGACGTTCTCCTGCGCGGTGCCGACGGCGTCGTCGGTGTCGACGGCCTCGTCGGTGTCGACGGGCTCATCGGTTCCGGTCTCGTCGTCCTCGTTGCGGGGCCACACGAGGATGGCCAGGGCGATGACGATCAGGGAGAGCCAGACGTACGGGGTCGCGAAGACCCTGGCGAACATGCCCAGCTTCGGGACGTGCAGCTCGGCGATGCCCAGGACGTCGGCGTCGGTGGGCGTGAAGGGGTCGATCCAGCTGTTGTTGTCGCCCTGCGCCTGCCAGCCGGCCTCGCCGTCGCCCGCCACGAGCCGGTGGATGACGCGACCGCCGCCCAGCTCCGGCGGCTGGTACACCACGATGTCGCCGACCGCGGGTGCGCCGCAGCGCGCGACGACGAGGTCACCCGTGTAGTACGTCGGCTCCATCGAGTGCCCCGAGACGATGGTCAGGGTGGTGCACCCGCCGAGGCTCGTCGGCCAGAGCAGCCACGCGACGGCGGCGATGCCCACCCAGAACGCGACCGAGACGGCAGCGCGCCACACCCGCCGCGCGAGGGCGTCGGGTGTGGCGGTGTGGCG
>NZ_JBFUHU010000278.1:0-5098 GCF_056402235.1 Cellulomonas sp. P4_B5_2 | reverse complement strand
CCACCTGGCCGTGCCACTCGCGCTCCTCCGCGGGGCGCCGCAGCTCCTTGACCACGGCGGCGACGGCCAGGGCCAGGGTGATCAGGCGGATCAGCTTCTGGAGGTCGAGCCCACTGCTGTCCTCGTCGTGCGTTGCCATGTCGACTCCTTCGTTGGACCTCTCCTGATCAGCGCGCAGCCTCGAGCACCTCGCGCAGCCTGGCGGCGAACGCCTCCGGCTGCCCCGGCTGCCCGTACTCGTCGCCCAGGAACCCGCCGTGGTTGCTGGGGAAGACGGTGAGCTCCTGGTCGAGCTCGTCGGCGAGCGCGGACGAGGTGCGCCAGGTGAGCGTGCCCGTGCTCTCGATGCCGGCGGCGACCACCACGCGCGTCGACGCCGCGGTGAGCGCCGGGACGTCCGGCTGGTAGGCCGTGATCGCGTTGGAGATGCCGGACAGCAGCGGGTCGGCGCGGGACCCGTCGTCGCCGGTCGGCAGACCGAAGCCGGCCGGGTCGGGCAGCTCGGAGCCGAAGTCGTCGGTGAGCTCGCCCTCCCAGGACGTCAGCGCGATGAACGCCGCCATGCCCGCGCCCCAGCCGCGCTGGTGGTACGCGTCCTGGACCTTCTTCTCCGCGGAGAACGCCTCCTGGGCATCCGGCAGCACGCCCAGCAGGGGCGGCTCGTGCGCGACGAAGGTGCGGACGTCGTCGGGGTGCGCGGAGACCAGGTGCAGCCCGGTGACCGCGCCCCCGCTGCTGCCGAGGAGGTCGACGGTCCCGCCGAGCTCGGCGATGAGCCGGTGCAGGTCGTCGGCCTGCTGCTGCGGGGTGTTCGCGGTCTCACCGTCGCTGCGCGTGCTCCGGCCGAGGCCACGCGGGTCGTACGTGACCACGGTCCGGTCCGGGAAGTACGAGGCGAGCGTGCCGAACCCGGACGCGTCCATGGGCTGCGCGATGAGCAGCAGCGGCGGGCGGCCGTCCGCCGGGGGGAGCGGGCCGCGGACGTCATAGGTGAGCGTGGCTCCGGGCACGTCCAGGGTGTGGGTCGTGGCGGTCGTCATGTGATCCTCCGGATGCGGTCGAGGCCCCTGCCAGTATCGGGGCCCCGACCGCGTCCGGTCGAGGGTCAGGGCAGCAGCAGCCGCACCGCCTGGGTGGTTCCGGCGCTGCTCAGCGACCATGTGCCGTCGTCCGTCGGGCTCAGGGTCCAGGTGCCGCACCCCGTGTGGACGAGCCGGAGGTCCGTGCCGAGGCAACCGCCCCGCTCGGTGGTGCGCACGGTGTACCCGGCGGTCCCGGCCACCGGCTCGAGGACCCACGTCTGACGGGCGCGCTCGTCGCGCGGCCGGAACGTGACCGCACCCGTGTGCGCGCGCGGCGCGGTGAGGGTCGTCTGGTCCGTCGGGTCGGCCAGCAGCACCTCGCCGACGGGCTCGAACCGGAACTGCTGGTCCGCGCCGCCGGTCGGGGAGCTGATCGCGAGGTTGCTGCCCGCGACGGGACCGCCCTGGACCGTCCACGCCCGGTTGCCGGGCAGGATGCTGGCCACGGTGGTCCAGCCGTCGCCCGCGGCGGAGAAGCTCCAGCGCTGGCAGTAGTTGTTCGGCAGGAACCCGAGCCAGCCCCACTGGGCCACGTTGCCACCGTCGACGTTGGTGCAGGCGCCCACCTCGGCCACGTTGTTGCTGAACCGGTTGAGGATCCGGGTGCCGGTGCCACGGTCGGACAGCTGCCACTGCTGGCACGCGTTGTCGAGGTCGGTCCAGAGCGCGATGTTGGCGCCCTCGTAGCCGCAGCCGGCGTTCTCGACGACCGCGGTGCCGTCGCGCGGGACGATCTGCACGAAGGGATCGCCGTGGCCGATCGCGCGGCTCGGGTTGATCGGGTCGCTGATCACCGGCCACCCGTCCCGTCCCCAGGTGAGCTTCCGGACGTTCAGGCGGGGTGCGCCGCCGTCCGTCGCGTCGTAGTAGTGGTTCACGAAGTACCCGGTGCGGCCGTTCTTGTCCATCAGCAGGTCGCCGCCGCCGGCGCCGACGAACTCGTTGTAGCCGCGCAGGACCTCGGTGCCGCCCTTGGCGTCGAGCAGCGGCACGCCGTCGGCGTCGACGTACGGGCCGGTCAGGCTCGGCGAGCGGCCGACCATGGTCCGGTAGTCGCTCTCCACGCTGCGGCAGCAGTAGTCCCAGGACACGAACAGGTAGTAGTAGCCGTCGTGGAACGCGATCGTCGGGTTCTCCTCGGCGTTCGGCGGGAACGCGCGACGGGCGATCGCGACGGGCTGCTCGCCGGCGACCGGCGTGCCGGTCGTGGCGTCGAGCGGCACGAGGTGGATGCCGGAGAAGAACGAGCCGAACGAGAGCCAGGTGCCGCCGTCGGCGTCCGTGACGAGGTTCGGGTCGATGGCGTTGAACGTGTCGACGCCCGGCTGCGAGCGGACGACGAGGCCCTGGTCCTCCCACCGCGGGTTCGCCAAGGTCGGCGAGGTGAGCAGTCCGATGACCGAGTTGTTGGTGCCGAACTGGGAGACTGCGTAGTACAGCCGCCACTCGGTGCCGGACCAGCTGAGGTCGGGCGCCCAGGCGTCGCGCGGCGCCTCCGTCACGCCGAGCGACTCGAGGACCCAGGCCGGCAGCTCGGTGAGCACGGGCCCGAGCTCCTCCCAGTGCACCAGGTCGCGGGAGCGCTTGAGCGGGAGGTAGGTGTCGTCGAACGCGGCGTCACCGGTGATCGCGACGTAGTACCAGCCCTTCTCCTTGACCATCGTCGGGTCGTGCGCGATGGGGTCGACCGGGCGGGTGGCCGGCGACGGGGTGTGTCCACCGGCGGTCGCCGCGGTGGCGGGGGCGACCAGCCCGAGCAGGGCGGCGATCACCAGCAGGACCAGGGACAGGGGCGTGCGTCTCATCGGAAATCCTCGTCTTCCACATCGTCGTGGGGTCGGCCGCGTTCATCCTGGCACCGTTCTACAACGATGTACATGATGTCCGGAATGTGGATCGCGGACCGGTTCCGCTAGCCGACGCGCCCGGCGATCGCCGTCAGAGCCGCGTCGAGCACGGCTGCTCGGGTCACGGGCGTCCCGGCACCCGCCGAGGGGATGGCGGCCGCGGCCGGCCCGACGGCCGGCGCGTCCGGGGCTGCGTCGGCGGCGGTCGAGAGCAGGCGTGCGGCATCGTCGTCGCCGGTCTGGCGCAGGAGGTCGGCGAGGTTCCGCAGAGTGGCCCACAGGTGCGTCCAGTTGCCCGTCCGCGCGAAGTACCGGATCACGTCGCGGTAGCCGCGCAGCGCGTCCTCGACCCGTCCCTGGTCCGACAGGGCGGTGAGCAGGCCGACGGTCGCGACGCCGACCAGGAAGGTGGCGCCCGAGCCGCGGGCCAGCTCGACGGCGTGGCGGTAGTGGTGTTCCGCCGCATCGGCGTGGTCGGTGGCGTTCTCGATCTCCCCGGCGACGTAGGTGGCCCACGCGCGCTCGGTGGGGGAGACCGCGCCGGCCAGGGCGTCGTCGCGCAGCGAGCGTGCTCGCGCCGGGTCGCCGGAGTAGAGCGCGGCGAGCGCCGCCACGCCCGACGGGTCGGGGCGCGGCGAGAGGTCCGTCGCGGCCCGGGCGTGCTCCATGGCCTCGGCGAAGCTGCCCCGGGCCAGGGCGACGACCGACCACGGGACGTGGCAGTACCAGCGGCCGAGGTCGTCCGTCGCCTGCTCGACACCGGTGCGAGCGAGGGTGGCGGCCCTCTCGAGGTCGCCGCGCTGGTAGGCGGCCTCGGCCGCGGCGCCGAGGACGCCGGAGGCGCGCGGGTGGCCGGTGAGGACCGGGTCGGCAGCCAGCTCCTCGGCCCAGGCGCGGATCTCGAGGAGGTCGCGGTAGGCGATCGCGCCGTACAGGGAGACGACGACGTGGGCGGCCGCGTCCACCGCCCCTCGGCCGCGCGCCAGCTGCCACACCGCACGCAGATTGGCACGCTCGCGGCGCAGCATCGCGTCCGCGTCGGGCTCGTCCTCCCCGGCCAGGCCGGCCTCGATGCTCGTGGCGAGCCGGACGCCCCAGCGCAGCATGCGGTCAGCCGACTCGTCGTCCTCCCCGGCCGCGCCGATCCGGTCGAGACCGAACGCCCGCAGCGTCTCCAGCATCCGGTAGCGCGTCCGCACCTCGAAGTGGGCGTCGACCATCGAGGCGTCGACCAGCCGGGAGAGCATGGCGCCGGGGTCGCCGGGCAGCCCGAGGTCGCCGGCCAGCCACTCCGCGGACTCGAGGTCCAGCCCGTCGACGAACGGCGCGACGTGCCGGAACAGTCGCTGCTCGTCCGGGGTGAGCAGCCGGTAGGACCACTCCACGGTCGAGCGCAGGGTGCGGTGCCGGGCGTCCCCGGAGGGTCGTCCCGAGCCCAGCAGGTCCAGGGAACGGTCCAGGCGGTCGTGGAGGTCGCGCAGCGAGAACGCCGACAGGCGGCTGGCGGCCAGCTCGATGGCGAGGGGTACGCCGTCCAGCCGTCGCACGATGTCGGCCACCAGAGCCAGCTCCGCTGCGGAGCCCGCGGGATCGGCGCGCACCCGGGCCGCCCGCTCGAGGAAGAGGGCGACGGACGCGACGTGCGCGGGGTCGCCGTCTGCCCCCGGCAGCGGGAGGGGAGCGAGGCGCACCGTGTGCTCGCCGGGCAGGCCGAGCGGCTCGCGGCTCGTGGCCAGCGCGGTCAGCCGGGGGCAGGCGGGCAGGACGACGGCGAGCAGGTCCCGCACCGCGTCGAGCAGGTGCTCGCAGTTGTCGACGAGGAGGATCCCGGGCTGGCTGTTGAGCACGGCCGTGCACGCCTCGAGCACGTCGCCCTGCACGACGTCGAGCTGCAGCGCAGCCGCCAGGGCGCTGGGCAGGGCCTCCGGGTCGGTCACCGGGGCAAGGAGCAGGACGGTCACCGCCGGCGCGCGGGTGACGACCTCGAGGGCCACCCGCGTCTTGCCGACGCCACCGGTGCCGACGAGCGTGACCAGGCGCTCGTCGGCCAGCACGCGGTGGAGTGCGGCCACCTCGGCGGCGCGTCCGATGAGCCGGGTCGGCGGTCGCGCGGCGAGCGAGGGACCCGGCGCACGCCCGGGGCCGCCGCCCGCGATCACGCGTTCGAGC
>NZ_JBFUHU010000277.1:0-5122 GCF_056402235.1 Cellulomonas sp. P4_B5_2 | reverse complement strand
GCGGGAGGAGCCGTGCTGAGCCGCGGGATGCTCCTGTCCTTCTCCGACCCCGTGGCCGGGATGGTGCCGAGCCTCGTCCCGTTCCAGTACACGCCGGCCGAGGTCACGCGGGTGCTGCGGGTGCAGCAGGGCGGCGGGTCCGGGTCGGGACTGCGCGTCGCGGGCCCCCCGACCGAGTCGTACACGCTCAAGATCGAGCTGGATGCCCTCGGCGCGCTCGAGAAGCCGCTCACGGGCGCCCTCGGCATCGCTCCGCTGCTCGCGACGATGGAGGCGATGCTCGAGCCGGGCGGCGGGGGGCTCGCCGCCCTCGTCGGCGCCGTCGCGGGGGCCCTCGGCGGGGGTGCGGGGGCGCAGCCGGTCCCGGCGCCGACGCTGCCGCTCGTCGTCCTCGCGTGGAGCGTCACCCGCATCGTGCCCGTCCGGATCGACAGCATGACCGTGCGCGAGACCGGGTTCGACGGGCTGCTCCAGCCCGTGCAGGCGACGGTCGACCTGGCGCTGACCGTGCTCCGGGAGCGGGACCTGCAGTCCGACATGACGCTCGCCAAGGTCATGGCGACCGCGTACCAGGCCGTCCGGACCGCGTCCGCCGTCGTGGGCATCGCCCAGGGAGTGGAGCTGATGCTGTGAGCACCCCGACGCACGGCCGGTACTCGGGACAGGCCCGACTGGACGTCCCCCAGGACGACGGGACGACCCGCCCCCTGGTGACCCCGCGGGTGAGCGTCGCGCCGCCCGCCGACGTGCGCTACCCCGTCCGCGCCGGTGACCGCCTCGACCTGCTCGCGGACGCGGCGCTCGCCGACAGCACGCGATGGTGGTCGATCGCGGACGCGAACCCCGTCGCCGACGCGCTCGCCCTCGAGGAGCCCGGGACCCTGCTGGCGGTGCCCGATGCCTGACACGCGCACCGTGGTCACCGTCGGCGGGTCCCCGCTGACGGCCCAGCAGCTCCTCCTCGTGCAGACCGTCACGCTCGAGGAGTCGCTCGGGAGCCCCGCCAAGGTGAGCATCGCGGTCACCATGGAGACCGGTCCGCGGAGCACGTGGACGAGCCCGCTCGACGCGCTCGTCGCACCCGCCGAGCCGTTCACCGTCGAGGTGTCCCGCGGGGGCACCTCGTGCGCGGTCGACGCACGCAGCGTCAGCGCGAGCTGGTCGTTCGCCCCCGGCGGTGCGTCGACGCTCACGGTCGAGGGGATGGACCGCAGCGTCGAGCTGGACCGACGCGACGTCCAGCGCCTCTGGCAGGACACCACGGACGCGACCATCGCTCGCACGATCTTCGAGGACCACGGGCTGACCGCCCAGGTGGACAGCACCCCGACGGGCGCGGACTCCGACACGTACTCGCCCCAGCAGGCCGCGACGGACTGGACGTTCCTCAAGGGCCTCGCCGCGCGCAACGGGTTCGACGTGTACGTCGAGTCGGTGGACGGCGTCCCGACCGGCATGTTCCGCAAGATCGACCCGACCGCGGAGCCGCAGGCGCGGGTGGCGCTCGGCTACGGCGAGCACGGCGGCCGCGCCAGCGCCTCCGTGCAGCTGCTCGCCGGGCAGGAGGTGCACGTCACGCGCAGCGTCCCCGGCACCGCCGACACCGACGTGGCGAGCGACCCGGGCACCGGCCACGCCATGGGCACCCGGTCGCTCGGGGGCGTCACGCTGGTCCGGACCAACGCCGCCGCGGGGATGTCGGTCGTCGACGCCGCCACGACGGCGACCGCCATGGCCGAGCGCAGCGCGTTCGGCGCGACCCTCACGGTGACGCTCGCCACCCCGGACGCACCCCTGGTGCGCGCGCGCCGGACGCTGACCGTGGCGGGCCTGGGCGAGGCGCTCGACGGCCCGTGGCTGGTCCGGTCGGTCCGGCACACGGTGACGCCCGGCGGCCACACCCAGGCACTGGGCCTGGTGCGGAACGCCCTCGGCGATCCCGGCGCAGCCGGTGGGCTCGGCGGGCTCGTGGCGGCGGTCGGAGCGGGGGTGGGGCTGTGAGCCAGGACCACACGGGGCTGTTCACCGGGGTCGTGACCGACAACGACGACCCCGACGGCAAGTGCCGGATCAAGGCGGAGGTGCCCGAGGTGCTCTCGGGAGCGACGGGCTGGTGCACGCCGGCGCTGCCCTACGCCGGCGACGGCTGCGGCTTCGCCGTCGTCCCGCCGGTCGGCGCCGCGGTGCTCGTCCAGTGGCCCCGCGGCGACCTGTCCGCGCCGCCGGTCTGGTCGGGGGCCAGCTACGGCGCCGGCGCGGGCGTCGAGGGGGCCGGGCCGGACACGCTGATCATCCTCACGCCCGGCGGGCACCGCCTCGAGCTGTCGGACGACCAGACGGCCCTGACCATCACCTGCTCCGAGGGGCCGGTCATCACGCTCGACGGCAACGGCATCTCGATCGACAACGGGCAGGGCGCGACGATCACGATGGAGGGCTCGTCCGTGGACATCAACGACGGCGCCCTGGTGGTGAGCTGACGTGGGCGGCAAGGTGCTGACGACGGCGACCGTGGCCTCGTGCCCGCACGGCGGTCAGGCGTCCTTCACCGCGAGCCAGAGCGCGCTCAAGATCGACAGGTCGGCGGCGCTCGTCGCGTCGGACTCCACGAGCATCGCGGGCTGTTCCTTCATGATCGGCAACACCCCGAGCCCGTGCACGACGGTCCAGTGGCAGGGGCCCGCCACCCGGGTCACCGCGGGCGGCACGGCCGTGCTGCTCGACTCGAGCACGGGCCTGTGCATGAGCGCGGCGTCGGCCCCGCAGGGCAGCCTCCAGATCAGCTCCGTCCAGGGCAAGGTGACGGCCACGTGAGCTCGCCCCGCCGGTACGCCGCGCAGCCGTGGGTCGTCGGACCGGCCTGGCGGCTGGTGACGCGCGCGCCGCTGGAGCATCTCGACGACCTGGTCCGCCTCGTGCTCCTCACCGGCCCGAACGAGCGGCTGCACCGCCCGGGATTCGGCGCCGGCCTCGGCGCGTCGACGCTGTTCGAGCCCTTGTCGCCGGATGTCGCCGGCACCGTGCGCGCCCGAGCCCGCGGCAGCCTCGCGGAGTCGCTCGGCGACCGCCTGGACGTGGTGGACGTCCAGGTGCGGGTCGACGACTCCGCGTTGTCGGCGGTGGTCGTCTACCGGCCCAAGCCCGCCGGGCAGACCCGCGAGGTCACCCTCACCCTCCCGGCGGCCGCGCTGTGACCGCGGGGCCGTACGACGCGTGGACGCGGCCGCAGCAGCCGGAGGCCACGGCGGTGCTGCGACCGCGCGCGCTGTTCGCGTCCCCGGCGACGGTGCTCGGGCTGCGCGCGGCGTCGGCGACCGCCTCGGGGGCGGTGCGGACCGTGTCGGTCTGGCTGTACGGGGACCCGCCGGCGGCGATCACCGCGGCGGCGCTGTGGACCCTCACGAGCGGTCCCGGCGCACCGGCCGTGTCCGTCACGGGCGCCGGCACGCTCGTCCCCGCCGGCACGGACCCGGACGGCATCCCCGTGCCCGCCCACCTCGACCTGCCGGTCGCCGCGGTCGGTGCGCCGCTCCCTGGGCGGGCGCCGTACCGGCTCGGGGTCGATCCCGCGGGACTCGCCGTCCTCGGCCTCGGCCTGGACCCCCTGCGGCGGTACCTGCCCGTGCGGCTGCGTCCCGAGTGCGGCGACGCACCGGACTGCGTCACGGTGCCGGCCCAGCCGTCCCCGCTGACGCCGCCGGACTACGACACGCTCGCGCGGGACTACACGGGCCTGCGCGCGATGCTCCTCGAACGCCTGCGGCACCTGTCCCCCGGCGCCGACGAGTCGCCCGCCGACCTCACGATCACGCTCCTCGAGCTCATGGCGCACCTCGGCGACCTCCTCGCGTACCGGCAGGACCGGGTGGCGACCGAGTCCTGGCTGCCGACGGCCAGGCGACGCGCCTCGGTGACGCGCCACGCCCGGCTCGTCGACTTCGCGGTGCCGCCGGCGACGAGCGCGGCGGCCGTGGTGCAGGTGCAGGTGCGCCACCACAACGCCGGCCCGGGGGACGCGACGTTCGTCGTCCAGCCCGGCGACCTGGCGACCGAGGCGCCGGGTGACCCGGCCGAGGCGCCCGGAGCAGCACACTTCACGCTCGAGACCGAGACCCCCGTCACGGTCCGCTCGTCGCACGGCGAGGTCGCGCTCTACGACTGGGCGGAGGCCGACGCCGTCCTGACCGCGGGGGCCACGAGCGCGGTCCTCGTCCGCCCCGTCCCCGGCGACGGGATCCCCCTCGCCACCTGGCTCCCGGTGGGATCGCTGCTCGCCCTCGAGGTCGTCGCCCCCGGACCGGCCGGTGAGCAGGAGTCCTGGGCGCGGCGCGCGCGAGCGTGGCCACCGGCGGACGGGTCCGGTGGGCAGACCCGCGTGCCGCTGGTCAGCCACCCCGCCCAGGTGGTGCGCGTGACCCACGTCGTCGCGATCGACGACCCGCTCACGCCGGGCCTCCCGCTGGTCCGGGTGTTCTGGGACGGCGTCGACGCGCTGCGGCGCCCGGTGCCGGTGAGCATCGACCCGTCGGGCGGCACGCCCCGGGTGGGGGTCGCGCGGCTCGGGCTGCTCCCCGCGCACCACGGCCTGTGCGTCGACGGTGTCGGCGCGGTCGCACCCTTCGACCCGCTCACCGGCTCACGTCCGGACCCGGCGACCTCGCGCGTCTCCGACTACCACCTGGTCGCGGCGGCGGCCGAGGGGCTGTCGTGCGCACCGGGCGGGCGCCCGTGGCAGGTCGACACCAGGGTGGTCCTCCCGAGCGGGACGGTCGTCGGCGCGCCGCGCGTCACGAGCCTGCTCCGGGCACCGCTCGAGGGGTTCAGCGTCGCCGTCGACCACGACGACGACGAGCCACCGCGCCTGCGGTTCCGCACCGGTGCGCTCGGGCTCGTGCCGCCGACGTCGAGCGCCGTGACGGTGCGCTACCAGGTCGGCGCCGGGACGTCCGGGAACATCGCCGCCGGCACGCTCACGCGGCTCCTGCGGACCTCGTCGCCCGTGGGGCAGCCGTGCCTGTGGCTCCCGCCGGACGACAGGGTCACCGCGCGCAACGTCACGCCCGGCACGGGCGGCGCGGCCGCGATGCCGCTCGACACCGTGCGACGCGACGCCCCGCAGGCG
>NZ_JBFUHU010000276.1:0-5165 GCF_056402235.1 Cellulomonas sp. P4_B5_2 | reverse complement strand
CTCGTGGACCGGTCCGCGTGGACCCGCACGGACGCGGGCGACCCCCGGGTGGCGGACCTGTGGGACGTCGACGCCGCCACGGTCGGTGCGGCCGCGTTCGCCGCCGGCGTGGAGCTGCACGAGCTGTCCAGCCGCGACCCAGGGCTCGAAGGACTGTTCCTGCAGCTGGTGGGCTCCGTCGAGTCGGCGGTGGCCTGATGCGCGCCGCGCTGGTCACCGAGTACCGCAAGCTCGTCACCACCCGCCTGTGGTGGATCCTCCTGCTGGCCATGGCCGTCTACATGGCGTTCCTGGCGGCCGTGCTCGGGTGGGGGATCACGCAGGGCGGCGGAATGACCAGCGGCACCGGCCAGGACGACCTGGTGCTGGCGCCCGACGCCGTCGTGCGGGCGGTCTACACGATCGCCGTGACGTTCGGCTACGTCTTCCCGCTGGTCGTCGGCGCGCTGGCCGTCGCCTCCGAGTTCCGGCACCAGACGATCACGCCCACCCTGCTCGCGGAGCCGCGCCGGACCGTCCTGGTGTCCGCCAAGGTGATCTCCGCAGGCGTCCTCGGCCTCGTCTACGGGCTCGTCGGCACGCTCGCCGCGGTCGGCGCCGGCGCTGCCGTGCTGACGCTGCTGGACAAGCCCACGTTCCTCGACCAGGCCTCGACCTGGCGGACGATCGGGCTGTCGGTGCTGGCTCTGGCCCTGTGGGCGATCGTCGGCGTGGGGTTCGGCTCGGTGCTCACCAACCAGGTCGCCGTGATCGTCGTGGTGCTGGCCTTCACGCAGTTCGTCGAGCCGGTCCTGCGGTTCGTGCTCGGGCTGACCAGCTGGGGGGCAGGCATCTCCGCGTACCTGCCGGGTGCGGCCGGGGAGGCGATCTCCGGCGGCAGCTTCTACTCGGAGACCGGTGTCGGCACCCTCCTCGAGTGGTGGCAGGGCGCACTCGTGCTCCTCGCGTACGGCCTCGGGCTGGCCCTCGTGGGGCGCCTGACGACGTTCCGCCGCGACATCACGTGACCGCGTGCACCCGCCGTGAGCGGGTGTGCACAAGCATGACCTCGCAGRGGTGCCGACAACCCCACCTTGAGGTCCCCCGAACTGGCACGTTGCCCCGTGTTGACCCGGGTGTGCTGACCAGGTGAAGACGGCTGCGGATACGTCCCGAACAGCCGTCCTGAGGCGGGGCCGAGCGCTCGCAGGCCGTAGTGTTGTCATCAACAGAAGTGGCAACCCAACCAGCAAAGGCGCGGTCGCGGACCGCAGCGGAAGTGGGCGATCCCAGCGTGACCCAGATGGCGGATCCTGACTCGACGCGTGCCGTTTTCGGCGCCAACGAGTGGCTCGTGGACGAGCTGTTCGAGCAGTACCAGAGGGACAAGAACTCGGTCGACCCGGCGTGGTGGGACTTCTTCGAGGGCTACAAGCCCGAGGACGCCTCCGCCAACGGATCGGCTCCCGCTCCCGCAGCGGTGAACGGCACCCCGGCGACGAAGCCGACGCCGGTCCAGGTCGCCCCGGCCCCCGCGCCGGCCGCGCCTCCCGTGGCCCCCGCCCAGCCGGCCACCTTCGTCGAGCCGCCCGCGGTGACGTCGCCCATCGCCACCGCGCAGCCGGCCACCGCGCCCTACGCCCAGGTGGCGCAGCGCAGCTCCGCCGCCGACGAGGCCGAGGCCGCCGACGACATCCAGAAGCTGCGCGGCCCCGCCGCGCGCGTGGTGAMCAACATGGAGGCCTCGCTCGAGGTCCCGACCGCCACGTCCGTGCGTGCCGTCCCGGCCAAGCTCATGGTCGACAACCGCATCGTCATCAACAACCACCTCGCCCGTGGTCGCGGCGGAAAGATCTCGTTCACGCACCTCATCGGCTTCGCGCTGGTCGAGGCGCTGGCGGAGATGCCGGCGATGAACACCTCCTACACGCTGCACGACGACAAGCCGAGCGTCCTGACGCCCGCGCACGTCAACGTGGGCATCGCGATCGACCTGGCGAAGCCCGACGGCACGCGCCAGCTGCTCGTCCCGTCGATCAAGAAGTCCGACACGCTGGACTTCGCCGGGTTCTGGACCGCCTACGAGGACGTCGTCCGTCGTGCGCGCGGCAACAAGCTCACCGTCGAGGACTTCGCGGGGACCACGATCTCGCTGACCAACCCGGGCACGATCGGCACGGTTCACTCGGTCCCGCGCCTGATGCAGGGCCAGGGCACGATCATCGGCGTCGGCGCCATGGACTACCCCGCGGAGTTCGCCGGGACGTCCGAGGACGCGCTGAACAAGATGGGCGTGTCGAAGGTGCTCACCCTCACCTCGACCTACGACCACCGGATCATCCAGGGCGCCCAGTCGGGCGACTTCCTGCGCATCATCGGCCGCAAGCTGCTCGGCGAGGACGGGTTCTACGACCGCGTGTTCGCGTCGCTGCGCGTGCCGTACGAGCCGGTCCGCTGGGTGCGCGAGGCCGCCGACCCCGACGCCGAGGCCATCAAGCCCGCGCGCATCGCGGAGCTCATCCACTCCTACCGGTCGCGCGGCCACCTCATGGCCGACACCGACCCCCTGGCCTACCGCCAGCGCAAGCACCCCGACCTGGACGTGCAGACCCACGGGCTGACGCTCTGGGACCTGGACCGCTCGTTCCCCACGGGCGGCTTCACGGGCAAGCCCCGCGCCAAGCTGCGCGAGGTCCTCGGCCTGCTGCGCGACTCGTACTGCCGCACGGTGGGCAGCGAGTACATGCACCTGCAGGACCCGCGCCAGCGCAAGTGGCTCCAGGAGCGCCTCGAGTCCGGCTACGCCCGCACCCCGCGCGAGGACCAGCTGCGCATCCTGCGCCGCCTCAACGCTGCGGAGGCCTTCGAGACCTTCCTGCAGACCAAGTACGTCGGGCAGAAGCGGTTCTCGCTCGAGGGTGGCGAGTCGGTCATCCCCCTGCTCGACGCGATCCTGTCCAAGGCCGCCAACAACGGTCTCGACGAGGTCGGCATCGGCATGGCCCACCGCGGCCGGCTGAACATCCTGGCCAACATCGCCGGCAAGTCCTACGCGCAGATCTTCCGCGAGTTCGAGGGCAACCAGGACCCCAAGTCGGTCCAGGGCTCGGGCGACGTCAAGTACCACCTGGGCACCGAGGGCACGTTCACCGCCGAGTCCGGCGCGACGACCGCGGTGTACCTGGCCGCCAACCCGTCGCACCTCGAGGCGGTCGACCCGGTGCTCGAGGGCATCGTGCGCGCCAAGCAGGACCGCATCGACCTCGGTGGCGACGGCTTCTCCGTGCTGCCGATCCTCATCCACGGTGACGCGGCGTTCGCCGGCCAGGGCGTCGTGTTCGAGACGCTCAACCTGGCGCAGCTGCGCGGGTACCGCACCGGCGGCACCATCCACCTGATCATCAACAACCAGGTCGGCTTCACCACGGGCCCGTCGTCGTCGCGCTCCTCGCAGTACGCGACCGATGTGGCCAAGGGCCTGCAGGTGCCGATCTTCCACGTCAACGGGGACGACCCCGAGGCGTGCGTGCGGGTGGCCGAGCTGGCGTTCGAGTACCGCGAGCAGTTCGACCGCGACGTCATCATCGACATGGTCTGCTACCGCCGCCGCGGTCACAACGAGGGCGACGACCCCTCGATGACGCAGCCGCTCATGTACAACCTCATCGAGGCCAAGCGCTCCGTCCGCAAGCTCTACACCGAGACGCTGGTGGCGCGCGGGGACCTCACGATCTCCGACGCCGAGCAGGCGCTGCAGGACTACCAGTCGCAGCTGGAGCGGGTGTTCACCGAGACGCGCGAGGACGGGTACCTGCCCGCCCCTCCCGAGGCCGAGGCCGTCAAGGGCCTGGAGCGCCCGGAGTCGCAGCTCGAGGACGCCGGCGTCATGGTCGGCTGGAAGACCGCCGTCGACGCCGGCACGCTGGAGCGCATCGGCCGCGCGCACGTGCGCCCGCCGGAGGGCTTCACCGTCCACCCCAAGCTGGCGCAGCTGCTGGCCAAGCGCGAGGCGATGACCCGCGAGGGCGGCATCGACTGGGGCTACGGCGAGCTGCTCGCGTTCGGCTCCCTGCTCGTCGAGGGCACTCCCGTCCGGCTGGCCGGGCAGGACTCGCGGCGCGGCACCTTCGTGCAGCGGCACGCGGTCATGCACGACCGCGAGACCGGTGCCGAGTGGACTCCCCTGCTCTACCTGTCGGCCGACCAGGCGAAGTTCTGGGTCTACGACTCGTCGCTCTCGGAGTACGCCGCGCTCGGGTTCGAGTACGGCTACTCGGTCGAGCGTCCCGACGCCCTGGTGCTCTGGGAGGCGCAGTTCGGCGACTTCGTCAACGGCGCCCAGACGATCATCGACGAGTTCATCTCGTCGGCCGAGCAGAAGTGGGCGCAGCGGTCGTCGGTCGTGCTCCTCCTGCCGCACGGGTACGAGGGCCAGGGGCCGGACCACTCGTCGGCGCGCATCGAGCGGTTCCTGCAGCTCGCGGCCGAGGACAACATGACGATCGCGCAGCCGTCGACCCCCGCGTCGCACTTCCACCTGCTGCGACGTCAGGCCTACGCCCGGCCGCGTCGCCCGCTCGTAGTGTTCACCCCGAAGTCGATGCTGCGCCTCAAGTCGGCGTCCTCGGACGTGCAGGACTTCACGACCGGCACCTTCCGCACGGTCATCGGCGACCAGCTCGCGGCCGCCAAGGCCGGGCAGGTCACCCGCGTGCTGCTCTGCTCGGGCAAGGTCTACTGGGACCTGCTCGCGCACCGCGTGAAGACGGGCGACGAGCACACGGCCATCGTCCGCCTGGAGCAGCTCTACCCCCTCGACGCGGAGGCGGTCCGCGCCGCGGTCGCGCCGTTCGACGGGGCCGAGCTGGTGTGGGTGCAGGACGAGCCGCGCAACCAGGGCCCGTGGACGTTCCTGTCCATGCACCTGCCGCAGCTGCTGAGCCGCACGCTCCGGGTGGTGTCCCGCAAGGAGTCGGCGTCGCCGGCTGCCGGGTCCGCCAAGAAGCACCAGGCGCAGCAGGCCAACCTCGTCGAGACCGCCTTCCAGCGCTGACCTCCGGTCGACCGGGAGCCGCACCCCCACCGGGGGGGTCCGCCAAGAAGCACCAGGCGCAGCAGGCCAACCTCGTCGAGACCGCCTTCCAGCGCTGACCTCCGGTCGACCGGGAGCCGCACCCCCACCGGGG
>NZ_JBFUHU010000275.1:0-5166 GCF_056402235.1 Cellulomonas sp. P4_B5_2 | reverse complement strand
GTCCTGGCCAGCCGCACGCGCTCGGACGTGAGGCTGATGGCGAAGGGGTCGTCCTCCCCTCCGCCGTTGGCCAGGTGCGCGTTCCGGAGCAGGGCGGCCACCTGCGCCTGGTGGAGCGACGGAGCGTGCAGGAACCCGGGGTCGTCGACCGCGGACAGCAGCTCGCCCGGCTCACCCCGCGGCGTCTCGGCGACGACGTCGGCGGTCGACGGTGCCAGCCGTTCCGCCCATCCGTAGCCGCCGACGAGGGCGCCCCGCTGCTCGTCCGCCCGCAGCTCGGCCAGCCGACGGCTCGCCAGCGACGTCACCCAGGCGTCGACCCGGTAGGCGGCCGCGTCCAGGGTCCCGAGCAGGTGCCGTTCCAGGTCGGCGGGGTCCGCTGCCGCGAGCACCTCGACCGCCGAGCGGAACGCGGTCAGGGCCGGCGTCCCGGCGGCGATGCGTTCACGCACGGTCCCCCCGTCCGGCAGTGGCGCGTCGCGCTGCGCCCGCCAGCCCGGCGTGGACTCGCCGAAGCCGTACAGCTCCGCGTCGGTCACGTCCGGGGCGTCGGGCGCGAGCAGGCGCGCCGCCGCCTCCGCGTGCTCGCGCAGCAGGCCGTGCCGGACGAGTCCCACCAGCAGGGACGTYGGCGCGTCGTCCCCGCCGGTCGCGAGCTGGTCGACGTCTGCCGCCAGCAGGTCGCGGAGCTCGCCGGCCCCGCCCACCAGCGGCACGGTGACCGGTGCGCTGTCCGGCTCGTGCACGCTCAGCGCAGCCGGGAGCAGACCGGCGCCGGCGGCCACGGCGAGGGGCAGCGACCGGTCCCTGGCGACCTCCCAGAACCCGGCGTCGGCGAGCCGGCGGCCGAGGAAGAGCTGGACGTGCTCAGCGAAGCGGGCACCGAACGCCCGGCGCAGCCGGACCCGGTCGGAGCGCGCGCCGAGCCGGAGCACGTCGACCAGGTCGGCCGCGACGTCGCCCCGGCCGATCCGTGGCGCCTGCCCCAGGGCCGGCCGCCAGGCGCCGTCCACCAGACCCACCAGCGCGCGCCGCAGGCGGTTCGCGCGCTCGTCACCCGTGTACCGACCGAGCGACGTCACGGGCAGCAGCCCGTACGGCTGGCGGCCCACCCGCAGCGTCGGCAGCGGCCCGCCCGGCCGGACGAACCGTCGCGCGTGGTCCCGCGCCCAGTCGGTGTCGTCGAGGGCGACCCCCGCGAGCTGCGGCAGCCAGTACCCCCAGGTGGACGGCCACAGCACGGTGCTCATGGCCTCGGCCAGCGTCTCGTCCGTGTCGCTCCCGCCCGGCAGCGCGGCGGGGTCGGAGAACCCGAGCGCGGTGGCGGTGCGCGCGCCGGAGCCCCCGGGCGTCGGCGCCCACGTCCCGGTGGCGGCGCTGGACCAGCCGGACGGCGCACCCTCGGCGTTGTTGGTCGGCGTCTCCGGGTCGAGGAACGCCAGCCCCTCGCTGTAGTGCTGGGCCTCGAGGAGCCGGCCGAGGTCGCCCGCGCTGTCCCCCGTCTCGCGCACGCCGGTGACCAGGAGCAGGTCCACCGGCTCGGTGACCGGCAGGCGCAGCGCCATGCCGACGTCCTCCGCGGTGGCGAAGTCGACGAGCCAGCTCATCGCCTGGTCGACGGCGGCCACCTCGTCGTCCTCGTCGTCGCCGTGCTCCTCGTGGACGAGCGGGACCGACAGGTCAGGGCCGACGGCGAGGTCGGCCGTGATCGGCCTGCCCGTGGCGACCGCGACCACTGCCCCCTGCGCGTAGGCGGTCGCGGTCCACCGGGTGGGCAGGAGGCGCGCCACCGGGGTGCTCCTCTGCTCGGTGGGCTGGAGGGAGGGGAAGGCCGGCTCCACCGACAGCGGCGCCCCGTCGGCGACGGCGGCATCGGGCCGGGCCTGCGGGTTGGTCGGTGTCGTGGCGCGCACCACCCAGGCCGCCCGCCCCGGACCCCACCTGTCCGCGAGCGCGGACCAGGCGCGCTGCGCCCGCTCACGATCGGTTCCCGTCCGCCACTGCGCGCGCCAGAACTCCTCCCCCGCCGCGATCTCCGCGGCGGACACGCGGGGGTCGTGGGCGTCGACGTGCAGCTGGTCGGGGTAGACCCGGACGAGGAGCGAGCCGTCGCGGAAGCGGGTCTCCAGCCGGATCGGGAGCAGGACCAGCGGGTGCCGCGACCCGGCCACCTGCTGGGCGAGCCTCGGGTCGGCGGCGAGGGCGTCGGCGGTGAGCGGAGCGAGGT
Organism: Cellulomonas sp. P4_B5_2; assembly: GCF_056402235.1. Lineage (NCBI taxonomy): Bacteria > Bacillati > Actinomycetota > Actinomycetes > Micrococcales > Cellulomonadaceae > Cellulomonas > Cellulomonas sp. P4_B5_2. The sequence continues at coordinate 2,939 of NZ_JBFUHU010000275.1, read as the reverse complement.
CGAGCGGGTCCGTCATGGCGTCGGCCTCCGCAGGAGCACGGTCACGGGGATGGTGATCCGGGCGGGCAGCTGGCGCAGCCGCGCGGCCTGGCTCGCCGACGTCGCCTCGGTCACGGGCGCGTGGCTGACGCCGGCCGGCGCCTCCCCCACCTCGAAGCCGAAGCGTGGAGCACCGGGCTGCTCGGCGATCACGATCGACCAGTCGTCGGCGTCGGCGAGCGGGACGGCGAACCCGAAGAAGGTGATGTCGGGCTCCATGGCACCGCGGAAGACCGGCAGGAGCTGCTCGGCGGGCGGGCCGGGACGGACGGCGGACACGAGGGCGTCGGGGAAGCGCCTGATCAGCTCGCTGCGCAGGAGCAGGACGAACCTGTCCTCGGCGACCGTCGGCGCGCCCAGCGCCCGACCACCCCACGAGTCCAGTGGCGTGATGTCCGGCGGGGCGTCGGGCGCCACGGCCGCGTCCCAGAAGCGGTCGAAGAACGTGGCGGTCATCGGCGTCGGGTACTCGCGCCAGAGCAGCTCGCGGCCGAGCTCGTGGTTGAGCCCGACCAGGAACGCCTCGACGAACTCCCCGTTGGTGCGCAGGCCGAGGGCGGTGTTGGCCGGGACGCCGTCCAGCCCGGGCAGCAACCAGTGCTGACCGAGCTCGACGAGCGAGCGCGACATCGGCGCGTCGAACCGCGGCGCGAACCGCACCTGCGGCACCGGGCCGGCCGGCTCCTGCGGTACGGGCACCGCGAGCAGGCCGGACACCCGGGCGGAGAACGTGCGAGCGGGAGTGGTGAGTGCCAGGGCCTCGGCGAACATGGCCTCCACGGCCAGCGTGCCGAGCGGGCCGCGGTCGGGCGGGGCCGGTGCCAGGAACGCGGACAGGTGACGCGCCGCCGCGGTCCGGAAGGTCGCGGCCATCGGGTTGTCCCGGCGCGGCGGGTGCGGGTGCGGGTCCGGTTCCGTCGGGTCGACGGGGTCGGGCTCGGTGGGGTCGGTCGGGTCCGTCGGGTCTGTCGGGTCGAAGGGGTCGGTCGGTCGGCGGCGCGCGAGGGAAGGCCCGACACCCGGGACGAGGCCACCGTGGAGCACACCGCCGCCCAGCACCCCGCCACCGACCACTCCGCCGCCGAACGGTGGCAGCGGGTCCGGTCCGGGTGCGGGCGTCGGTGAGGGGCCGATCTCGAACCCCGGCCGCGGCGGCGCGCCCCCGACCGCGTCCGTGCTCACCTGCGCCCAGGACAGGTTCAGCGCGCCGCCCCCCGCCTCGAAGGTCAGCGGGCCGGCCGCCGGCGTGAGCTCGCGACCGATCATCTCGGTCGGCGCCATCCGCCCGAGGACGCCTCTCCCCGTCACCGGCGCCGCGGGGCCCACCCGCCGCACGGCCGGACCGCGGGGCCGGGTCACGCGCCTGACCACGGTGCTCAGCGCCTGGTCCGGCAGGCGGGCCTCGGCCCACTGCTGGGCGAAGCTGGTGCTCCCGGTCGCGGACGACCGCAGCAGCCGGGCTCGTAACGGAGCCAGCACGAACAGCCCGGACTCCGGCGGCAGCGGCGCCACGTGCCGCCGGTGGAGGCTGTCGGCAACCGCCAGGCCGAGCGCGGCCAGCCCGAACACCCGTTCCGCGGCGTGCAGGTCCGCCGCCTGGTCCCAGGCCGCCGCGACGAGCGTCTCCTGCTGCTGCTGGACCACGAGCGTGCCCAGCGCCGCCGCCACCCGGTGCGCCGGGTCGGTGTTGAGCTGCTCGTACCACCGTCCCGCCGCCGCAGGGTCCAGGGCCGCCGGGGCCGCGTACGCCGACCCGTACCGAGGCGGCGCGAGCAGCGGGTTGCCGGCCGGCACGTGGTCGGGCGCGTTCAGCACGTCGACCAGCGCCGCCGCGAACCGCCCCTCCATCGCCGGGTCCGACCACCGCTGGACGGGCGCATCGAGCGCCAGGAGCGCGCCCGCCAGCCGCACCTGGGCGTCCTCGGCACCGGCGATCCCGAGCCCCGAGGTCGACAGGTCCACCGCCCGGGTGCCGAAGCCGTCGGCGACGGGACGGCCGCGGATCGCCATCGCGAGGGACTGGAAGTCGCCGGCCGGACCGGTCGCGAACCGCCAGTGGTGCAGGACCGGCAGCTCCACGGACGCCATCCCCGGCGCGCGCCGCCACGCCGGCCCCTCGGCGGCGCCGGGGTCGTCGCCCAGTCCCGCCAGCCGGCCCGCCTCGAACGTGGGCACGACGCAGGCCAGGTACTCGGTCTGCTCGGTCAGCAGGCGCCCGCAGACCAGCCGGGACAGGCTGCGCCCCGGGTCGGCGGCGAGCGCGTCCGCCAGCGCCGCGTCGGTCAGCGCGACCTCGGTGGCCAGCTGTGCGTGGGCCCAGGCCCAGCTGTCGTCGAGGTCCGGCAGCTCCTCCTCCGGGTGGGCCGGGATCCCGATCTTCAGCACCGGTAGCGAGCCGCGGGCGGGTGGCGCGAGCTGGACGCCCGGCTGCTCGCGCACCACGACCAGGCACAGCCACGGCCGCAACCGGCCCGCCGACGCCGAGGCAGGGGTGAACAGCCAGGGCAGCGCCGGCTCGTCGAACTCGACGAGCGGCAGGTAGTTGGCCTCGAACGTGCGCGAACCCGGCGCCGGGTCCGTGCGGATCACCTGCTGCGACGGGAGCCCGGTGACGTCGCCCGGGCCCAGCAGCCGGACCTGCACGGTCGCCGGCCCGGCGCCGTTGACCTTCACCTCGGCGGTCGCGGAGGCCTGGCTGGCGGGGTGCCCGTCCCGCACGTCCGGCGGGAGGTCGAGCGGTCCACCCCGCCGCGCCCACGGGAGGAAGACCAGGTTCGGCTCGGTCATGGCGTCCTCACCAGCCCGGCGAGCCGCGGGGCGTCCGGCCGGTCCAGCCCGGCGTACCGCTCGGCGACGGCCGTGCGCGTCGCCGCACGCGCAGCCGCGGACAGCCGCAGGCC
>NZ_JBFUHU010000274.1:0-5168 GCF_056402235.1 Cellulomonas sp. P4_B5_2 | reverse complement strand
TCGGTGCGCAGGGTGCGGTGGTGGGGCTCCTCGCGGGCGCGGGCGTGCTCGTCGGGGCGCTCCTGGTGGCGCTGCCGGGGGACCTGCCGCTGCGCGCCGAGCTGGGGCGGTCAGTGCGACGGCTGCTCCGCCGGGGCGACCAGGGCGGCGCCTGACGACGTGCGCGACGCACGCGTCGGCGGTGCTCCGGTGGCGGCCGGCGCGTCAGCGTCGCCGGCAGGGAGGCGACGGGACAGCGCGGCCGCGAGGGTGGCGAGCGCGACGAGGACCGCGCCCACCAGGTGGAAGGCCTGCAGCGCCCCCCGGGTGCCGGTCCCGCGTGCCGCCACGGATGCGAGGACGCCGACGCCCACGGACCCGCCCAGCCGCTGGGAGATGGTGTAGAGCGTGTTCCCGTCGGCCAGCTCGTGCTCCTCGAGCGGCGCGAGGAACGCGATGAGCAGCGGTGTCGTGACCAGCCCCGCTGCGGCCGCGCGCCCGCACAGGATCGCGGCCGTCACCCACAGCGGAGTGGTCTGCGTGAGCGTGAGCAGGGCCGCGCTGGACAGGGCCAGCACGGCGAACCCGAGCGTGACGAGGTCGCGGAGCGGCATCCACCTCGACATCCGCTGTCCGAGGACCGTGCCGAACCCCATGACGATGCCTTGGGGGAGGAGTGCGACGCCGGTGGCCAGGGCCGTGTGTCCCTGCACGCCCTCGGTGAACACCGGCATGAGGAAGACGGTGCCGAAGGCGATGACGGACGCCACGACCTGCAGCACGAGGACCAGCACCGACCGCCCGCCGCGCACGACGTCGAGCCGGAGCGCGGGTTGGTCGCGCCGGCCTGCGGACCAGCCGAACGCGACGAGCAGGGCGACGCCCGCGAGGAGCAGGACGTAGAGGTCCGCGTGACGCCATCCCGCCGAGGTGCCACGGGTCGCCGCGAGCAGGGTGCACACCAGCCCGCTCGCGAGCAGGACGAAGCCCAGCGGGTCGAAGCGCGCGTCCGTCCGGGGGCGCTCTCCGACCGGCGGCAGCCGGAGCATCAGGAGCAGCCCGAGGGCACCGAGGGGCACGTTCACCAGGAAGACCCACCGCCACCCGCCCGCACCGATCAGCAGGCCGCCGAGCGTGGGACCGAAGGTGGGGGCGAGGAACAGCACCAGGGCGGCAGACAGTGGGATCTTCCCGCCGYCACCGACGCCGTCCTTGCCGAGCAGGATGCTGAGCGCGAGCGGCACGAGGGGCGCGCCGACGAAGCCCTGGAGCACGCGCGAGGCGATCAGCACCTCGATGGTGGGCGCCACCGCGCAGAGGGTGGAGGCGGCGACGAAGAGCACCATGCTCACGACGTAGACGCGCATCGTGCCCAGCCGGCGCGAGGCGTAGGCGGTGAGCGCGAGGCCGACCGCCAGCGACAGGAGGTACCCGCTGACGACCCACTGGACGGCGTCCAGCCCTGCGGTGAGCTCGTGCGCGACGTCCGGCACGGYGACGTTGACGATGCTCGAGTCCAGCATGCTGAGCACCGGGCCGACGAGCAGACCGAAGCGCGCGACCGAACCCAGCGTGGCACCGGAGCCTTGCGGCGCCCGCGTACGGTTCACGGCCGCTCCGCCTCCGCCCGCAGCGCCTCGATCCACAGGAGCTCCTGCTCCAGTCGCTCCACCAGCTGTTCCTGTGCACGGCGCCGCCACGACCGGGCGGGGTCGGCGTCGGCGAGCAGCGAGCGCACCTGGACGAGCGCGGCCTGCACGACGTCCTGCCGGGCCTGCAGGACGGCCCGCCGCGCCGGCACGGCGAGCTCGTCGAAGAAGCTCACGCGGAGCAGGAACTCCTCGTCGTCGGCTGCCAGGTCCGGGGGGAGCGTCGAGACGAGCTCCGTCAGCAGCTCACGTCCCCTCGGGGTGAGGGCATAGACGTTGCGTGCAGGCCTGCCCTCCTGCGGCTCGACGGTCTTGGTCACCGCCCCTGACTGCTCGAGCCGTCGCAGCGCCGGGTACAGCGAGTTGTTGTTCACCGCGGCGATGGACGGGCGACGTACGCGCCGCTTGAGCTCGTAGCCGTGCACGGGACCGCGCCGCAGCACGCTCAGCGCGTAGATCTCGATCGTCATCCGTCCACACTAACCTAGTATTCACTGGACGATGCTGGGTTTCGCATCTGCTCGGCATGATGAGTCGTCGCGCCCTAGGAGCCCGTCTCGAGCGAGTTGCGGAGGTCGTCCAGGTCCTGCTCGTACTGCGACTCGCAGGCGTTGGTCGCACTGATCGTCAGCGCGCCCTCGAGGCACTCCTGCTTGTCCTGCTGCACCGGCCAGAGCGCCAGCTGGACCCCGAGGATGAGCGTCCACGAGAGCGCGATGACGATCCCGACGGCGAGCAGCGGCACCAGGCTGCGGGTCCGCGCGCGCCCCGCGACGATCAGCCCCCGGATCCCCACGGCCAGGGCGGCGACCGCGAACAGGAGCCCCGCGGCCTGCCAGGGCAGCGGCAGCGTGGCCACCAGGACCGAGCCGAGCACGAGCACGCCGAACAGCCGGATGAGGCGCGTGGCGTGCGCGGCCTCCTCCGGGTCCGGGGGCTGACGCTCGGGAGCAGCCGGAGCCTGCGGCCGGGGCATGGGCGGCGGCCAGGACGGTCCGTCCTGCGGCGCGGGCGCGTCCGTCCGGTCGGCGTCCGGGGGCGCGTAGGGGTTGCTCACTCCTGCATTCTCGCCCACCGGTGGGGTCGGCGGACGCGCGTGCCCGGGCCGCGCGGTGGCCAGTAGGGTCGGCCCGTGACGCACGAGACGCCCCCCCGCCCCACCCCGGCCACCCGCGACTCGGGCCGGCTCGTGGTCCTGGTCTCGGGCACGGGCTCCAACCTTGCCGCGCTGCTGGCCGCGCACGACGACCCCGCCTACGGCGCCCGCGTGGTCGCCGTGGTGGCGGACCGCAGCGGGATCCGGGCGCTGGACATCGCGCGCGAGGCCGGCATCCCGACCGCGGTCGTCTCGCTCAAGGACTTCGACGACCGCGCGGCCTGGGACGCGGCCGTCACCGAGACGGTGTCGGTCTTCTCGCCGGACCTCGTTGTCCTCGCCGGGTTCATGAAGCTGTTCGGCGCGACCTTCCTCGGGCGCTTCGGCGGCCGGATCCTGAACACGCACCCCGCGCTGCTGCCGTCGTTCCCGGGCGCGCACGGCGTGCGGGACGCGCTCGCGTACGGCGTCAAGGTCACCGGCTGCACGGTCATGGTGGTCGACGAGGGCGTCGACACCGGACCGATCCTCGCGCAGGCCACGGTCGCGGTGGAGCCCGACGACGACGAGGCCACGCTGCACGAGCGCATCAAGACCGTCGAGCGGGAGCTGCTGGTCGAGTGGGTGGGCCGGATCGCGCGCGAGGGCCTGCGGGTCGAGGGCCGGCGCGCGATCGTCGGGTGATGCACCGGCTAGACTCGGCCACGGTCGTGACTGGCGCAGGTGGGTGCAACCACCGGGGAGCGGCCGCAGTGCCCCGCCACGCACCGCCCGCCTGGGTGCATGGGTCCGCCCTAGCCGACCCTGCACACCCGGGAGCGCCATGTCCGAGAACACCTTCCAGCGGCCCGTCCGCCGAGCCCTGGTCAGCGTCTACGACAAGACCGGCCTGACCGACCTCGCCGCGGCGCTGCACGCCGCCGGCGTCGAGATCGTCTCCACCGGCTCCACCGCCGCGACCATCGCCGCGACCGGTGTGCCCGTGACCCGCGTCGAGGACCTCACCGGCTTCCCGGAGTGCCTCGACGGGCGCGTCAAGACCCTGCACCCGCGCGTGCATGCCGGAGTGCTGGCCGACACCCGGCTCCCCGCGCACCTCGCGCAGCTCGAGGATCTCGGCATCGAGCCGTTCGAGCTGGTCGTCGTCAACCTGTACCCGTTCACCGCGACGGTCGCGTCCGGCGCCGGGCCCGACGAGTGCGTCGAGCAGATCGACATCGGCGGCCCGTCGATGGTGCGCGCCGCCGCGAAGAACCACCCCAGCGTGGCCGTCGTGGTCGACCCGGCGCGGTACGACGAGGTCGTCGCAGCCGTGGGCGCCGGCGGGTTCACGCTCGCCGCCCGACGCCTGCTCGCGGCGGACGCCTTCGCCCACACCGCCGCCTACGACGCCGCGGTCGCCAGCTGGTTCGCGGCGGAGTACGCGCCCGACGAGCAGGCCGCCGACTCCGGCTTCCCGGCGTTCACGGGGACCACGTGGGTGCGCGGCGAGGTGCTGCGCTACGGCGAGAACCCGCACCAGCAGGCCGCCCTGTACCTGACGCCCGACGGTGCCGCGGGCCGCGGTCTGGCCGGCGCCGAGCAGCTGCACGGCAAGGCGATGAGCTACAACAACTACGTCGACGCCGACGCCGCGTGGCGTGCCGCGCACGACCACACGGACCCCGCGGTCGCGATCATCAAGCACGCCAACCCGTGCGGTATCGCGGTCGGCACCGACGTGGCCGACGCCCACGCGAAGGCCCACGCGTGCGACCCCGTGTCGGCGTTCGGCGGCGTCATCGCCACCAACCGCACCCTGACCGCCGCCGCGGCCGAGCAGATCGCACCCGTGTTCACCGAGGTCGTCGTCGCGCCCGCGTTCGAGCCCGAAGCCCTCGAGATCCTCAGCCGCAAGAAGAACATCCGCCTGCTCCAGGTCACCCCCGTGGACGGGGTGGGCACCGAGCGTCGCGCGATCAGCGGCGGCCTGCTCGTCCAGGAGCTCGACCAGGTGGACGCCCCGGGCGACGACCCTGCCGGGTGGACGCTCGCGGCGGGAGCACCGGCTGATGCGACGACGCTCGCCGACCTCGCGTTCGCGTGGCGGGCCGTGCGCGCGGTCAAGTCGAACGCGATCCTGCTCGCCGACGCCGGTGCGTCCGTGGGCGTGGGGATGGGCCAGGTCAACCGGGTGGACTCCTGCCGGCTGGCCGTCGAGAGGGCCAACGCCGGGGACGCCGAGCGGGCGCGCGGGGCCGTGGCCGCCTCCGACGCGTTCTTCCCGTTCGCCGACGGCGCGCAGGTGCTCATCGACGCCGGCGTGCGCGCGATCGTGCAGCCCGGTGGGTCCGTCCGCGACGAGGAGGTCATCGCCGCGGCGCAGGCCGCCGGGGTGACGCTCTACCTCACCGGGACGCGCCACTTCGCGCACTGAGGTCAGGCGAGCGCGGCCTCCCGCAGGG
>NZ_JBFUHU010000273.1:0-5191 GCF_056402235.1 Cellulomonas sp. P4_B5_2 | reverse complement strand
GTCATGTACAACGGCGAGATCGTCGAGCAGGCGGACGTCCACACCCTGTTCTCGGCACCCCAGCACCCGTACACCCGGCGCCTGCTCGACGCCGTGCCGCGGGTCGGCGGCCGTCGGCTGCGCGACCGCGTGCGGGTGGGCGACGAGCTTCAACCCGCTCCTGACGATCGCGCAGTGCGTCGCCGAGCCGATGGTGGTGCACGGGCTGGCGCCGAACCCGCAGGAGGCCCGGCCGAAGGTCGACGAGCTGTTGGAGGCAGTCCAGCTGCCGAAGGCGTTCGGCGACCGGTTCCCGCACGAGCTGTCGGGTGGCCAGCGCCAGCGCGCCAGCCTGGCCCGGGCGCTCATCCTCGGCCCCGAGCTGCTCATCGCCGACGAGCCGACCAGCGCGCTCGACGTGTCGGTGCAGGCGCGCGTGCTCGACCTGTTCGCCCGCCTGCAGGCCGAGCTGGGCTTCGCGTGCCTGTTCATCAGCCACGACCTGGCCGTCGTCGACCTGCTGGCCCACCGCATCGCCGTCCTGCACCGCGGCGTGCTGGTCGAGGAGGGCACGGGCGACGAGGTGCTCGGCGCACCCAAGCACCCGTACACCCAGCGGCTGCTCGCGTCGCTGCCCGTGCCGGACCCGGTCGAGCAGGCCGCCCGCCGCGAGACGTGGAGGAACCTGCGCGCGCACGGGTGAACGTCGGACCGGTTCCCGGCGGGTGGAGCGGGCGGCTCCTAGCGTGGCGGGGTGCCTTCCGCTGACCAGCAGGTTCGCTCGCGCCTCGTGCGTGTGCTGGCGGCGCTGGCGGCCCTCGTGACGATCCCGCTGTGGTCGCCGCCGGACCACGTGACCACCTCCGACGGCGTCTTCATGGTCGCGGCGGCGGCTCCACCAGGGGTCGCACTCGTCCGTCTGACGTCGCTGGTCCTCGTCATGCTGCTCGCCGCGCTGACACTGTGGAAGGGTCGGCGCGTCCTCGCCCTCCACGCGGTGCCGGCCCTGGCGTTGAGCTGGGTCTGGTGGCAGACGGAGGGCGGCGGCAGCTACACCGTGGCGATGTTCGGCTCGGCGGGGCAGGATCCCCCGCACGCGTTCACGTCCCCCTGGTTCGCGGCCTCGGTCGCCCTGTCCGCGCTGGTGATCCTCACGTCGACCCTCGCGGTGATCGGGATCGCTGGACGGCGACGCCACCCGAGGGCTGCGCACCCGTGACCGAGCTGGCCACGCTCGCGACACTCGACCGCGTCGCCCGCGCCCTGGGCATCACCGCCGGACTGCTGGGCGTGGCCATGGGCATCGCGACCGTCATGGGCTTCGCGGGCGCCGGGATCATCCAGCAGGATGCCGGTCGGACGGTGAGCCTGTGGCTGGTCGTCGCCACGTCCTCGGCCGTGGTGTGGCGCCGGGCGTCGTCCGCCCGCCTCAGCCTGCTCTACGTCATCCCTGCCCTGACGCTCACGAGCTGGTGGTGGGCAGCGCCATCGGCAGAGGAGTGGTTCGCGTACTCCGACCTGAGCGGTCCGGCGACGCCGCCCGGGCACGGAGTCAGCGGGATAGCCGTCGCCGTCCTGCTCCTGATCCTCTGGGCGCTGACCGGGATCGGGCTGCTTGCGACCGCCCGTGCCGCCGGCGCCCGGATCCCGGTGCGCACCCTCGCCGTGGCGACGATGGTCCTCACCCTGCCGATCTGGGCGTCGTTCGTGGGTGCCTCGCAGCTGGTCCTGGTGCGGACGGCGCCGACCGCGCACGGTGCCGTGCGCACCGCCTCCCTGATCCTCGTGCTGGTCGTCGGCGCCCTCGTCCTCGCCGATCGCCGACCCCCGTCCGTCTGGGCCACCGCCTACGTCCTGCCCGCCGCAGCGCTGACCTGGGTCGGCTGGCAGTCGCACCTGGCGGTGGCCTACGGCGTCACCACGTCGTCGTTCTCGGCGGTCGCGGTGCCGGACACCTTCCTGCTGCCCGCCCTGCTGACCCCGCTCACGTCGACGCTCCTCGTCGCGCTGGCGTGGTTGCTGGTCGTCGCCGGAACGGCTGAGCTGGGGCGCCTCCGGCCCCCGCCTGCGGAGATCGTCTAGTACCGCGCGTCGGCACCGACCGGCAGCTCGCACGCCTCCCGGCGGGCCGTGTAGCGGTCGTAGAGCGTGACGACGAGGGCGACGACGTACGCGAACAGCAGCACGTCGCCCACGGACACCTGGCCACGCTGCCCGGTGGCGAACGCAGCGAACACGAGCATCGCGACCACGCTGATGACGGTGTTGACCACCACCTCGACCCCGAGTGCGGCTCGCCGCCGCCGCAACGCCAGCGCCGCGTGCACCAGCACCGTCCCCGTGACCACGATCGCGACCACCGAGAGCCGCCCCTCCACCAACGGATACGACTCGAACAGGACGAGCGTGACCAGGCCAGCCAGCACCACCTTCTCGGCGAGGTGACCGACACCCGTCGGCGCGACCCCGACCGGACCCCTCGGGACCCAGCCCACGCGTGCAGCGATCACGTCCGCGTCCAGCGTGAACGGCCAGTCCGCGGGCGGCAGCCGCCGTGCCACGCGCCGCCCGACGACGACCAGCACCACCGCAAGGACCGCCAGGACTCCCCACACCCACGGGTGATCGGTGACCAGCTCCCCGAACTCGTCCGTGAAGTCCAGCTGCGCGACGTGGATCCACCACTCTTGCGGCAGCTTGATCACCACCCAGATGAGCCCCGCCGTCCACAGGAGCGCGGCCCTGCTCAGCCGGGCGGCGTCCCAGCGCGTGCGGACCACCTCGAGGGCGATCACGAAGTACTCGAACGTGTTGGGGAAGACCATGAGCAGCCAGCGCGCGTCGGTGAGCTCGAAGAGGAGCACCCCCACCAGCCGGTAGTACCAGAGGAATGCCGCCACCCCGACGGCGAACGGGTTGCGCCAGTTCCGCAGCACCGACAGGTACGCGATCGTCAGGTAGTAGATGTCCAGCGCCTTGTCGTACGACTGGTAGTTGTCGAGCGGGAAGTCCGTGAACGCGGCGAAGATCGACTTGTCGACGCCGTCGATGACCAGGGAGGCGAGGATCGCCGGCAGCGGGAACCGCGGGATGAACAGCGGCACCACCAGCCGGAGGCCCACGACCACCATGAACACCGTCCAGTCGAGGGTGCTCGCGTCGGTCATGGAGCGGACTGTAGCGACCCGGCACCCCTACCCTGGGCGCCATGCGGAACCGGCTCGTCGTCGCGGGTGCGCTCGCGGCCGTCGTCCTGAGCGTCGTGGTGGCCCTGGTCACGGCGCTGCCCCCTTCCCGCTCGACTCCGTGGCCCCGTACCGGCGTCGTGGGCGCCGGCCTCCTCGCGGTCGTCGTCGTGACTGCTCTGGTGGTCCGACGACGGGACCTGGCCGCTCGCCGCGCCGTCTGGTTCGCGATCCCGGCGCTCGTGCTCGGCTGGGTGTGGTGGTGGCAGCCGCTGAGCACGATCGGCTGGTTCGCGTACGCCCCGCTCTCCTCGGTCGTGGTCACGGGCTCGCCGGAGTCCGACGTCCTGCTCCCCGTTCTCGTCCTCGTGCTCTGGACGCTGGCCGTGACGGGCACGGTCACCGTCGTCGGCGACGAGTCCCCGGTCCGCGTGCTCACCGTCGTCGCGATAGGCCTGACCGCGCCCCTCTGGTTGCCGCSCGGCCCTCGGATCACGGGCTTCGGTGCGGCGCTGTCCGGCGACATCGTCACCGCGGGGGTCGCGGCCGCGCGGACGGCGTCCCTCGCACTGGTCCTCGTCGTCGGCGCGGCCGTGCTCCTGGCTCGGCGACCGGCCCCCGCCCGCGCGACGGCCTACGTCCTGCCGGCCGCGGGGCTCAGCTGGGTCTGGTGGCAGACGGGTGCGGGTGCCCGTGCCTCCGTCGCGCTGGCGGGCGGCGTGCCGGAGCCGAGCTTCTCGGACCTGCTCCCGTGGACAGTCACCCCGGTCGCCGAGACCGCCCTCGTGGTCGTGCTCTGGGTCCTGACGGTCCTCGGGACGCGCGAGCTGGTCACCCGGTACCGCCCGCCGGACGTCGTCCCCGTCAGCCCGTCCGGGCGATGACGATCAGCAGCATCGTCACCAGGAACCCGGTCACCAGGTTGAGCCAGAGGAACCGCCGCCAGCCGGCGTTGGCGCGTTCGCAGTCGTCGTCGCGCACGGACCAGAACTGCGCGGTGCTGATCGCGTACGGCACGGGCAGCACCGCGGCCAGCGTGCCCGGCCACGGGACGACCAGCAGCACGGCCGCCGCCAGCACGTAGAGCACCGTCGCCGCGACGACCGTCGGGTGCGCCCCGAGCGCGGTGGCCACCGACGCGATCCCGCCCTCGCGGTCCGCCCGCACGTCCTGCACCGCCCCGAACGCGTGCGACGCCATGCCCCACAGGACGAACGCGACGAGCACCGGCCAGACCGTGCGCGCGCCCAGGTCCGCGTCCACGAGGACCAGGGCGTACAGAAGCGGGCCGACGAAGTGCATCGCGGACGTCAGCGAGTCCAGCCCCGGCCGCTCCTTGAACCGGAGCACGGGCGCGGAGTACGCGACCACGAGGAACAGGACGAGCGCGAGCGTGAGGTTGGCGGCCAGGTCACCGACCACCAGCAGGTAGACGACGAACGGCACGGTCGCGACGACGCACGCCCACAGGATCCGGCGGTGCACCTCCCGCGCCCGGGCCGGCTCCACGAGACCGCCCTCGATCCCGCCCTTGCGGGGGTTGCGCAGGTCGGAGGCGTAGTCGAACACGTCGTTGATCCCGTACATCAGCAGGTTGTAGGGGCCGAGGAAGAACAGGGTGCCGATGACGAACGTCGCGTCGATCCGCCCGCCCGTGGCCAGCAGGTACCCGGCGGCGAACGGGTAGGCGGTGTTGATCCAGGAGAACGGCCGGGACGCCGCGAGGACCTCCCTCACGCGGGGTCCTGACGGGTCTTCCGCCTGCCGAGCGCCACCCAGAGCACCGGCATGCCGACGCCCGCGGCGATCGCGTACGCGAAGTCCTCCAGGGGAGCGCCCCCGATGTACCGGCCGAGAATCTTGTCGGGGTCGAACACGTAGAGGCCGACGTCGATCATGATCGTGTCGAAGACGGCGGTGAGCACGCACAGGTGCACGACGGTCCACACCAGCGGCATGCCGCGCATCCCGCGCAGCACCCGCCAGGAGACGGCACCGAGCACCGCGAGCACGAGGACGTTCAGCAC
>NZ_JBFUHU010000272.1:0-5242 GCF_056402235.1 Cellulomonas sp. P4_B5_2 | reverse complement strand
ACGTTCTGCCGGCCGGGCTTGCGACCGTCCGACTGGGTCTCGGTGATGATCGGCTGACCGCCGAGCTCGACCTTGACGTAGACGTCCGGTCCCTCGGTCAGCTCGACGTTGATGAACGGCGAGAACGGTGTGCGGCGGAAGTCGGAGGCCAGGTACGTGAGGACGTAGTGGCCGGTCCCGTCGGTGGTGGCCGTGCCGAGCGGGTCGTCCTGGAGCCAGTCGGCGTCGAACGCCGTGACCACCGCGCCAGGGATCGGGCTGTGGTCGTCGCACGTCGTGATCCGGCCGCTGATGGTCCAGATGCCGAACAGCGCGAGGATGTGGCACCAGAAGCGGTTCGGGATCGCGTACTCCCAGACCGCGAGGATGCCGTCCTCCGTCTGCCGCCAGCGCGGCTGGAGGGTCGTCACGGCGAACTGCCGCGGCTTCGAGTCCGGCTCGTGCCGGGGCCGCGGCGGCCTCGTGACGTACAGGTCGAGGTCCAGCGGACCGCCGTCGTACTCCTTGTCGTCGATCGTCAGGACGTACTTCCCCGACTCCTCGACGCGTGCCACGGCGACGGGTGACCCCGTGCGCTCGCCCTCGGCCACCTCGTGGAACGTCTCCTTGTCGGCCGCAACCGCCTGCTCCGTGGTGCGGTCCCCGGTCGACCGGTACGCGCGCAGCTCGAGGCCGGCGAGCGGCTCCCGCACGTCGTGACACAGCGTTCCCCACAAGGACCCGCGAATCTCGTATGCCATCGTGCCCACCCCCTGCTCGATGGCGGGCACGTCGATGTGCCCGCCTACCGGTCAGGAGGGTGGCCGGCCGAGGGAGATACCGGCGGGATGCCCGCTCGTGCGATCAACCGGGTCCGGGGCACGTGGGCGCGTACGCGCGGTTCGGCACGTACTGGACCCACTCCGCCCGGGTGAGGTTGCGACCGGCGAGACGGCACGCGACGTCGATGAGGTGCTGCGGGCGGGTGTCCCAGGCGAGTACCCGACCACGGGGGTGTGCGACGAGGAGCGTGTGCCCGTCCGGCAATGGGCGTGCGTTCGAGTTGTCGTCCTGGCCGTCGAAGCCGAAGCTGGCCAGCCGAAGCAGCGTCCGTGCGTCCCAGAGCTCGACGAGGCCGCTGCCGCTCGCGATGATCTGACTGCCGTCGGCGCTGTAGGTCAGGTCCTGGACAAAGTTGCTCGGGAACGAGCGAAGGGGCAGCAGGTACTCGAGCCTCCCCTCGCGCAGGGCCGCGACGTCGATGACGCCCCAGAGGCCGGCGTCGAAGTAGACCGCGAGAGAACGACTGTCGGGCGAGAAGGCCAAGGCGGACGGGAAGCCGTCGAGGTTGACGTCGCGGACGTTCCCCGTCGGCAGGTCCACGACCGCGACAGTGTCACCGATCCAGCGACGAAGCACGGCGGTGCGGTCGTCGGGACTCAGCACGGGCAGGTCCCAGTCGTCCCCGCTGAGTCTCGGGAGCTCGATCGGCGGCCCGTCGACCTCGAGCGTCACCGGGTCGATCCGCCTCACGGCGTCGTCCGGCCCGACCGCCACGAGTCTCCCGTCGCTCGTGAACGCGAGCCACTTCGCGGCGACGAGGTCGTTCCGCCGCMCCGACGACCCGGTCGCCGGATCCCACGTCTCCAGCCAAGACGTCGCGTCGCCGTCGTTGCTGCCCGCCGTGAGGACGACACTCGAGTCCGGGCTCCAGAGGTACTGGTTCACGCGGACGAGATCCTGCAGGGGAGTCAGCGAACCGGTCGCGAGGTCGCGGAACTGCATCGTCTGGTGTCGGAGCTCGCCCGTGTAGGCCTCGTACAGCACGTGGGTCCCGTCGGGCGACGGCTCGCTCGCGTGCACCTGCCGGCCGGCCGGGCGCTCGGGGAAGGATCGCCATCCCGGGAACCCGCGCGTGCCGGTGAGGTCCCATGCCAGGAGCAGCCGGTCCGGGGCGACCGAGTAGACAGTGGTGCCGTCCGGGCTGAACGCCACCGAGCCGACCTCCTTGGCATGTCCCCGGAAGGTGTGCACGGCCACGCGGTCGTCCAGGTCCCAGATCACGATCGTCCCGTCGGCATAGCCGGCGGCCAGCAGACTCCCGTCGGCACTGAAGGCCAGAGCACTCGCCCCGCTGGACTCGCCCGCGAGGGTGAACCGCCGCTCGAACGTCCCGGCGTCGAGGACTGCCACCCCATCGACGTCGGAGTGGGCGAGAGTCGAGCCGTCAGGACTCAGCGCGATGATCCCGCCGCGTTCGCCGCCCCAGTTGGGTGCGCTGGACCGCAGCACGGCTCCCGTGTCGACATCGATGGCGCGCAGGCTCTCCGAACCCGTTCGCTGTGCGACGGTGACGGTCCTGCCGTCCGGGCTCAGTTCCACCAGGCCGTAGAGGTTCGCGGTGAGTGGAACGCGAAGGACCGGCTCGGTCGGATCGGCGGTGTCCCACACCATCGCCTCCCAGGGCGCGCCGTCGAGCCAGGCGACCGCGGCGAACCTGGATCCGTCCTCGCTGAAGTCCATCCCGTCCTGCTCGACCTGCGCGCCCTCGGCGAACCCGTCGTACGTCGCCACGTCCTGCAACGACCGGGCGTCGAGAACGCGTACGGGGTGCGGCACGGGGACGACCTCGGAGGACCCCGCCGGGTCGAATCCTGACACCCCGACTGCAAGCTCCTGCCCGTCGGGGCTGTACTCGAGCCCCACGGTCAGGAGGTCCGGCCGGGCGACCGTCAAGGCCAGGGTCTGTGCGTCCAGTGAGGTCTGGCCCTGGGCGTCGGCACCGAACGCGCTGGTCGCCGCGACGGTCCGACCGTCGGGACTGACGTCGACGTAGTCGAACCCCGACCCGCGGGAGACAGCGACCAGGTCTCCCTCCTTTCCGAGCACCTCGAAGAGCGCCGAGCGAGCCGCGTGCGAGTCGTCGAGCCGCACCGCCTGCAACCCCAGCAGCACTGCCAGGTCGGGTTCGACGGTCGTGAGGGCCTCGGCGGACAGGCGGCGCGAGTCGGCGAGGCGCGCCTGCTCCTCGGCCGTCCGAGCGGCCTCCGCCGCGACGACACCCGCACCGAGTGCCGCGACGAGCAGTGCACCGACGCCGGCCAGCGCGAGTCGCAGCCGACGGTTGGTGCGAGCTCTCGACCGCAACTCGCGCTCGGCGGTGGCACGGGAGGCGTCGAGGAACGCCTGCTCGGTCGCGGTCAGCTCCGGCTGGTGCTGTTCTGCCCACTCCGACGCACTGGCGAGTCGCATCCCCCGGTAGAGCTCGCTGTCCGGACGCCCCATGCTGTCCCAGCCCTCGGCGGCGGTCGTGAGGTGGCGGAAGACGCGCTGGCCCTCGACGTCGTCCTCCAGCCAGCCGCGCAGTCGGGGCCACTCGCGGGTGAGGGCCTCGTGCGCGATCTGCACGTCGCCCTCGTCGCTGCTGACCAGCCGGGCACCGGTCAGGAGGTCGAGGAGTCGGTCGTGCGACTCGTCGAGCGCCAGTCTCTGTCGTGGGACACGTGAACGGATCGGCACACCGTCATCGCTGGGTGCGACCAGGCGGAGGAACATGGCACGCACCAACGTCTGCTGTCGTTCGTCGAACTGCGTGAAGAGGGCCTCTGCCGACTGCGCGACCGCGTCGCGGATCCCGCCCGTGGCCCGGTAGCCCTCGACGGTGAGCGTGGGCCCCTCTCGTCGCTCCCAGGTCTGTCGGAGAACGTGCGACAGCATGGGCAACGAGCCAGGTTCGCCCTCCACGTCACGCACGAGCAGGTCCACGAGGCCGGGCTCGAGCCGGAGCCCTGCTTGTCGAGCGGGTCCCTCGATCGCGGCTCGAAGGTTCTCGTCGCTCATCGGGGACACCAGGTACAGGCCATCCTCGACGAGCCTGGCGAAACCGCGGTGCATGGACAGCTCTCCCAGCCGGTCGGCGCGCAGCGCGAGCACCACCGGACCCTCGTACGCGGAGAGGCGATCGAGGTACTCAGTCCGTTCGCCCGCCTCGGTGCACAGGGTGACTGCCTCCTCGGCCTGGTCGACCACGAGCACCGGGAACGGCGCACGGGACGGCAGGGCCGTGAGCGATTCGAGAGGTCGGCTCCCCGGCGAGGTCACCAGGGCTCGCGCACCGTCGTCCTGCAGGGTGGCGACGACCCCTGCTCGGACGAGCGACGACTTGCCGATGCCCGACGGGCCGATGACGACGAGGACGCCACGCGCGCGCAGTCGGGACATGCACGCCTCGACGTCGGCCTCCCGTCCGAAGAACGTCTCCGCATCCTCACTGCCGTAGGGCAGGAGCCCGCGGTACGGGCAGACCAGGCTGGTGATGAGCGACTCCGTCCCCTCGAGACCAGGGTCCTGGCGGAGGATCGCCTCCTCCAGCGCCTGCAGCTCTGGTCCCGGGTCCAGCCCCAGCTCGGCCCGGAGCATCCGACGTGCCCGGCCGAGCGCGTCGAGTGCCTCGGACTGCCGGCCCGACTGGTAGAGCGCACGGGCGAACAGCGCCCAGCGCCGCTCGCGGAAGGGAGCCTCCCGGACCAGGGCCCGAGCATCTTCGAGACTCGCGCGCGCGCGACCGGCCGAGATCTCGGCCTCGACGCGGAGCTCCTGGGCGTCCATGCGGAGGCCGTCGAGCCGTTCGGCCTCGGTGCGGCCAGGCTCCCATTCGTCTAGGTCAGACAGCGCCCTTCCCCGCCACAGCGAGAGTGCCTCGGTCAGGACGTAGGAGGCTCGATCGGGGTCGTGGTCGGCCAGGTGGTCCCGCGCTCGTGCCAGCATCCGCTCGAACCTGTGGCTGTCGACCTGGTCCTCGGTCACGCGCAGGACGTAGCCGCCGTGCGAGGTGGTCCGGATCGCGTCCGGCCCGAGCTYCTTGCGCAGCCGGCTGATGCACCCCTGCACCACCTTCGGCCAGCTGGTCGGGGGGTCCTCGGCCCACAGGGCGTCTGCAAGAACCTCGGTGTCCACCGCCTCGTTCGCTCGGACGACCAGCACCTCCAGCACCACCCGGTCACGCAGGCCGTAGCCGTCGGAACCGCCGACGGCAAGAGGACCGAGCACCTGGATGCCCACGGCCCGACTCTCCGCCGGGTCAGCGGCCTGGTCAACGCCTCCGATACCGCGGTGATACCGGGCCCGCGGTGACCCGATACCGCCTGGTGCCACACCAGAGACCAGCGCTGCAACTCGGCGGCGCGCCGATCACCGGAGGTTCTCATGGTCAAGAAGTGGTTCGGCGTCCTTGTTGCCATGGCTCTCACCGTCGGCCTTACGG
>NZ_JBFUHU010000271.1:0-5248 GCF_056402235.1 Cellulomonas sp. P4_B5_2 | reverse complement strand
GCCGACCCCCGAGAGGGTCGGCCGTTCGGTTTCGCTGGGGCTCAGAAGTCCCAGTCGTCGTCCTCGGTGTTSACGGCCTTGCCGATCACGTACGACGAGCCCGACCCGGAGAAGAAGTCGTGGTTCTCGTCGGCGTTCGGGGACAGGGCCGACAGGATCGCCGGGTTGACGTCSGTCTCGTCSYKSGGGAASAGSSCCTCGTAACCCAGGTTCATCAGGGCCTTGTTGGCGTTGTAGCGCAGGAACTTCTTGACGTCCTCGGTCAGCCCGACGCCGTCGTAGAGGTCCTGCGTGTACTCGACCTCGTTGTCGTACAGCTCGAAGAGGAGCTCGAAGGTGTAGTCCTTCATCTCCGCCTTCTCCGCGGCCGACAGCTTCTCGAGGCCCTTCTGGTACTTGTAGCCGATGTAGTACCCGTGCACCGCCTCGTCGCGGATGATCAGGCGGATCAGGTCGGCCGTGTTCGTGAGCTTGGCGCGGCTGGACCAGTACATGGGCAGGTAGAAGCCCGAGTAGAACAGGAACGACTCCAGCAGCGTGCTGGCCACCTTGCGCTTCAGGGGCGAGTCGCCGCGGTAGTACTCCATGACGATCTCGGCCTTGCGCTGGAGGTTCGCGTTCTCCTCCGACCAGCGGAACGCCTCGTCGATCTCCTTGGTGGAGCACAGCGTCGAGAAGATCGAGCTGTACGACTTGGCGTGCACCGACTCCATGAACGCGATGTTCGTGTAGACGGCTTCCTCGTGCGGCGTGATCGCGTCCGGGATGAGCGAGACGGCGCCGACCGTGCCCTGGATGGTGTCCAGCAGCGTCAGGCCGGTGAAGACGCGCATGGTGAGCGTCTTCTCCTCCTCGGTCAGCGTGGCCCACGACTGCACGTCGTTGGACACCGGGACCTTCTCCGGCAGCCAGAAGTTGCCGACGAGCCGGTCCCAGACGTCGGCGTCCTTGTCGTCGTCGAGCCGGTTCCAGTTGATCGCCGAGACGCGGCTGACGAGCTTGAGCTTCTCGCTCATCGCAGTGCTTCCTTCGTGTTCAGGACGGGGGTCAGAGCATGCACGAGACGCAGCCCTCGACCTCGGTGCCTTCCAGCGCGAGCTGGCGCAGGCGGATGTAGTAGATCGTCTTGATGCCCTTGCGCCAGGCGTAGATCTGCGCCTTGTTCAGGTCACGGGTGGTGGCCGTGTCCTTGAAGAACAGGGTCAGCGACAGGCCCTGGTCGACGTGCTGCGTGGCCTCGGCGTAGGTGTCGATGACCTTCTCGTAGCCGATCTCGTACGCGTCCTGGTAGTACTCCAGGTTGTCGTTGGTCATGAAGGGCGCCGGGTAGTAGACGCGCCCGATCTTGCCCTCCTTGCGGATCTCGATCTTCGACGCGATCGGGTGGATCGAGCTCGTCGAGTGGTTGATGTAGCTGATCGAGCCCGTCGGCGGCACGGCCTGCAGGTTCTGGTTGTAGATGCCGTGCTCCTTGACCAGGGCGGCCAGCTCGGCCCAGTCCTCCTGGGTGGGGATGTGCACGCCGGCCTCGGCGAAGAGGGTGGCGATGCGCTCGGTCTTCGGCTTCCACTCCTTCGACGTGTACTTCTCGAAGTACTCGCCCGTCGCGTACTTCGAGTCCGCGAAGCCGTCGAACGCGCGACCGCGCTCCTGGGCCAGCAGGTTCGAGGCACGGATCGCGTGGTACGCCACCGTGTAGAAGTAGATGTTGGTGAAGTCGAGGCCCTCGTCGGACCCGTAGAAGATGCGCTCGCGCGCCAGGTAGCCGTGCAGGTTCATCTGGCCGAGGCCGATGGCGTGCCCGCCCGCGTTGGCTCGCTTGATCGACGGGACCGACTCGATGTCCGTCTGGTCGGAGACGCCGGTCAGGGCGCGGATGGCCACCTCGACCGACTTGCCGAAGTCGGGCGAGTCCATCGACAGCGCGATGTTCATCGAGCCGAGGTTGCAGGAGATGTCGCGGCCGACGTGCTTGTACGAGAGGTCCTCGTTGTACGTCGACGGCGTGGAGACCTGCAGGATCTCCGAGCACAGGTTCGAGTGCGTGATCTTCCCGGCGATCGGGTTGGCCCGGTTCACCGTGTCCTCGAACATGACGTACGGGTAGCCGGACTCGAACTGCAGCTCGGCGAGCGTCTGGAAGAACTCGCGGGCGCTGATCTTGGTCTTCTTGATCCGCGCGTCGTCGACCATCTCGTAGTACTTCTCGGTGACGTTGATGTCCGCGAACGGCACCCCGTACACGCGCTCGACGTCGTACGGCGAGAACAGGTACATCGGCTCGTTCTTCTTGGCCAGCTCGAACGTGATGTCCGGGATGACGACGCCCAGCGAGAGGGTCTTGATGCGAATCTTCTCGTCGGCGTTCTCGCGCTTGGTGTCGAGGAACCGGTAGATGTCCGGGTGGTGCGCGTGCAGGTACACCGCGCCGGCGCCCTGACGAGCACCGAGCTGGTTGGCGTAGGAGAAGGAGTCTTCGAGGAGCTTCATCACGGGGATGACGCCGGAGCTCTGGTTCTCGATGTGCTTGATGGGCGCACCGTGCTCACGGATGTTGCTGAGCAGCAGGGCGACGCCGCCGCCGCGCTTGGACAGCTGCAGGGCGGAGTTGATGCCGCGCGCGATCGACTCCATGTTGTCCTCGATGCGCAGCAGGAAGCAGGAGACGGGCTCACCGCGCTGCGCCTTGCCGAGGTTGAGGAACGTGGGCGTGGCCGGCTGGAAACGACCGGAGACGATCTCGTCGACCAGGGAGATGGCGAAGTCCTGGTTCCCCTCCGCGAGGGCGAGGGCGACCATGCAGACCCGGTCCTCGAAGCGCTCGAGGTACCGCTTCCCGTCGAACGTCTTCAGCGTGTACGACGTGTAGTACTTGAACGCGCCGAGGAACGTCTGGAAGCGGAACTTCTTCGAGTACGCGTACTCGAAGAGCGTCTTGATGAACGCGCGGTCGTACTGCGCGAGGACCTCGGGGTCGTAGTACTTGTTCTCCACGAGGTAGTCGAGCTTCTCGTTCAGGTCGTGGAAGAACACCGTGTTCTGGTTGACGTGCTGCAGGAAGTACGCGCGCGCCGCCTCACGGTCCTTCTCGAACTGGATCTCGCCGTCGGCGCCATAGAGGTTCAGCATGGCGTTCAGGGAGTGGTAATCCAGCTCCGGCGTCTCTACGCGGGTATCTGCGACTGTCGTTGCCAAAATCTTCCCAATCCCTCGCGGACGGCTGTGACGTCCTCTTGCGTTCCCATGAGCTCGAACCCGTACAGGTAGGGGACGTGGCACTTGGCCGCGATGATCTCCCCCGCGATGCAGTAGGCCTCGCCGAAGTTCGTGTTGCCGGCCGCGATGACTCCGCGGATCAGCGCACGGTTGTCCTCGTCGTTGAGGAACTTGATGACCTGCCGGGGTACTGCTCCACTCTCGTTCCCTCCGCCGTACGTCGGCACGATCAGCACGTACGGCTCGGAGACGCGCAGGAACTCGTCCGACGGCCGGAGCGGGATGCGCTCGGCCGGCAGACGGAGCTTCTGCACGAAGCGGTGGGTGTTGTCCGAGGTGGAGGAGAAGTAGACCAGGGAGCTCATCGGTCGGATCCCCTCAGCTCGGGTCGTGCGGTGGTGCGGGCGCGAAAGACCCGCCGAACCGGCGCGGTCCGTAGACCAGGCGCCGATCCGGGGAGCTCGTCAGGCGACGGCGGCCAGGCGGTCGGCCAGCGCCTTGATGCGGTCCGGGCGGTAGCCCGACCAGTGCTCGCCGTCGACGATCACGACGGGGGCCTGCAGGTGGCCGAGCGACATGACGTAGTCACGCGCGTCGGCGTCCTCGCTGATGTCGACGACCGTGTACTCGGTGTCGAGCTTGTCGAGCGCGCGGTAGGTGGCATTGCACTGCACGCACGCCGGCTTGCTGTAGACCGTGATCGTCATGATGGGCTCCCCGTGTGGTCTGTCTGCGGCACGCTCTCCCCAGAGCGTTCGCGAAGCGAGTTCCTTGAAGTTGAAGGGCCCGTCTCCGGGCCGGACGAGGTGCTGAGCCTGACGAGAAGGTTCTGCACTGCGTCGTGACTAGACACTACACCTAGGGGTCCCACACGCAATGGACCACTAGGGGTTGTAGTGACAAGCGTGTCATTCTTCACCCTGTGGAGAAGTTCCAGGCTACCGGCGACCACTGACACGGCCCCCGACCAGCACCTTCGCGGGGCCGTGCACAGGCGTCCACAGGCACCTGTCCGGTGCCCACAGGCCGGTCCACACGGCAGTCCACACCCGACCCGTCCGATTCGCCCGGAACGCCCGGCACGACACGCCAGAGTCGGCTTTCCCGACCTGCACCCGACCGACCCGTGCCGGACGTGAGGGATGCTGTGCGCGTGCAGATCACGACGCTCGGAGGGCTCGCCGTCGACGGCCGGGCCGTCCGCGGCGACCGCCTCGCGGCCCTGGTCGGCGCCCTGCTCGACGCGCGCGGCCGCACAGTGTCGTCCGTCGCGCTCGTCGAGGTCGTGTGGGAGGGGCTCCCACCGGAGGACGCCGCCGGTGCCGTGCAGGCCCTCGTGTCGCGCGCCCGCCGTCTTGGCTTCGCGGTCGAGGCCGCGGGCGGCGGCTACCGCCTGCCCACCGACGGGCTGCAGATCGACGTCGACGACGCCGAGTCCCGTCTGACGCACGCCCGCGCGGCCCTGCAGGCGGGGGACGCCACACGTGCGCGGGACCTGGCCCGCGAGGCGCGGACGCTCCTGCCCGCCGTCCCGGACCTGGCGGACCCGGTGACCACGCGACTGCTCGGCGGCGTCCTCGCCGTCCTGGCCGAGGCCGGGCTGGCTCTCGCCGAGGTGGACGGCCTGGCCGACGACCTGCGTCGGCTCGCGCTGCGCACCCCGCCGGACGAGCCGCTCGTGGCCCTCCTGGTCCGCGTGCTCGCGGCGCAGGGTCGCGACGCCGAGGCGCTCGAGGTGGTCGACCAGGTGCGGACCGAGCTCGCGGACCGCTACGGCACCGACCCGTCGCCCGTCGTCGCGCAGGCCCACCTGGCGCTGCTGCAGGGGGAGCTGGGCGCGGCCGCACCCCGGGTCGTCGCGACCCTCCCGCCGGCCTGGCGCCGGGCGGCGACCCCGCTGGTCGGCCGCGACACCGACATCGCCCGGGTGGAGGAGGAGCTGCGGACGTCGGCGCTTATCACCGTCGTGGGCACGGGCGGGGCGGGCAAGACGCGCCTGGCCGGCGAGGTGGCCCGTCGCGCGGTCGCGTCC
>NZ_JBFUHU010000270.1:0-5269 GCF_056402235.1 Cellulomonas sp. P4_B5_2 | reverse complement strand
CATCGCACCCGGGCCGACGTCAGTCAGTTCAGGCCGGGGTCAGTCGCCACGCAGGATCRCGAAGATCCGCAGCAGCTCCAGGTACAGCCAGACCAGCGTCACGACGAGGCCGAACGCCGCCGTCCACGCGAGCTTCGCCGGCACGCCGGCCTCCACGCCACGCTTGATGGAGTCGAAGTCGACGATGAGCATGGCGGCCGCGAGCACGACCGCGATGAGGCCGACGGCGACGCCGAGCCACCCGGACCGCAGCGGGCCGTAGTCGCCCCCGCCGACCCCGAACAGCATGGCCACGACGTTGATCAGCGAGAACACGAGGTAGCCGACCATCGCGATGAGCAGGGTGCGCTGGAACTTCGGCGTGACCCGGACCCGGCCGGACTTGAAGAGGAACAGCGAGACCGCGAACACCGAGAGCGTGGCGAGGACGGCCTGGCCGACGATGCCGTCGTAGAACGACTCGTAGAACTGGCTGATGCCACCGAGGAACACGCCCTGCGCCGCGGCGTACAGCACGATGAGCGGCGGGCTCGGCTCCTTCTTGAACGCGTTGACCAGGCCGAGGACCAGGCCGACGATCGCGCCGAGGACCCACAGGCCGGGCGCGAGCACCCAGGTGGCTGCACCGGTGACGACCAGCACGGCCAGCAGGCCCGCGGTCTTCATGATGACGTCGTCGTACGTCAGGCGGCCCGTCTCGCGCGTCGTCGCAGCGGGGGCGTCGTACATCTGGTCGAGCGTGGCGGCGTCGGTCACCTGGGCTCCGGCGGTGCCGTAGGAGACCGTCGACGCGGGCGACTTCTGGCCCCGGCGCTGGACGGGGTCCTGGAAGACCGGACTGTTGTTGAAGATCGGATTGGCCATGGCGTCCTCCTGGACGGATCGGGCGCTGTCAGACAAGGCTGTCACCGTAGCGAACGTGGACAGGGGCGCGTTCGTTCCCGGGTCTTCTCCCCCTCGGCCTTTCGGCTGGGCCGCGATCCCCCCATGGTCCGATGTATGAGGTTGCGACGCACCCCTAGGGTCGTCTCGGCTCCACTCCCGACGACGAGGACAAGCGATGATCGAGGCCCACGACCTGACGAAGAGATATGGCACCAAGCTGGCGGTGGACGGGATCTCGTTCACGGTGCAGCCCGGACGGGTCACCGGCTTCCTGGGCCCCAACGGCGCCGGGAAGTCGACGACGATGCGGATGATCATGGGCCTCGACCGGCCCACCCGCGGCACGGTGACCGTCAACGGTCGCCCCTACGCCGAGCACCGCTCCCCGCTCACCGAGGTGGGAGCGCTCCTCGAGGCCAAGGCCGTCCACACCGGCCGCAGCGCGCGCAACCACCTGCGCGCCATCGCGGCGACGCACGGCATCGGCGACAAGCGCGTGAACGAGGTCATCTCGATGACCGGGCTCGACACGGTCGCCAAGCGGCGGGTCGGCGGGTTCTCGCTCGGCATGGGCCAGCGCCTCGGCATCGCGGCCGCCCTGGTGGGCGACCCCCAGACGCTGATCCTCGACGAGCCGGTCAACGGGCTCGACCCCGAGGGCGTCCTGTGGGTGCGCAACCTGGTCAAGTACCTGGCCGCCTCCGAGGGCCGCACGGTCTTCCTCTCGTCGCACCTGATGAGCGAGATGGCCGTCACGGCCGACCACCTGATCGTCATCGGCCGCGGCAAGATCATCGCCGACGGCCCCGTCGACACGGTGATCTCGCAGGCCACCAAGGCCAGCGTCCGCGTCCGGTCGCCGCAGGCCTCCGACCTTGCGGCGCGCCTGGCAGGCCCGGCGATCACGGTCACGCCCAGCGAGGACGGGCTCCTCGAGGTGCACGGAGCGACCGCCGCCGAGGTCGGCGAGATCGCCGCACGGTCGGCCATCGTCCTGCACGAGCTGACCCCGCTCACCGGCTCCCTCGAGGACGCCTACATGTCCCTGACGTCCGAGTCCGTCGAGTACCACTCGGCCGCCCTGCCCGGCGAGCCGTCCCGGTCGACGGGCGCCCACGCCGCCGTGCCCGCCCCGGCACCCGTTGCCGCACCTGACGAGACCACCGGAGAGGACGCCCGATGAGCACCGCCGTCGCCACCGAGCCCCACCGCCACGCCACCGCCCCGACCAGCTACAAGCTGAGCTTCGGTCACCTGCTGCGCGGCGAGTGGATCAAGTTCTGGTCCGTGCGCTCCACCACGTGGACGCTCTCGATCTTCCTGATCGCCACGGTCGGGCTGGTCGTCCTGATCAGCCTGGCCTTCGTGAACGTGCCCAGCCCGGCGGAGGGCGGCCCGCCGGAGGGCACCGCGGGCAACCCGCTCGACCCGCTGAGCATCGCCGTGACGCTCGCCCAGCTGGCCGTCGCCGTGCTCGGTGCGCTCACCATCACCAGCGAGTACAGCACCGGCATGATCCGTTCGAGCCTGACGGCCGCACCCAAGCGGCTGCCGGTGCTCTGGTCCAAGGGGATCGTGCTCGTCGTCTCGGTGTTCGTCGTCGCGCTGGTCGCTGTCGCGCTGTCCGTGGCGCTCCAGTGGCTGTTCTTCGACAGCCAGGACTTCTCGATCGACGTGACCGACCCGGAGATGATCCGGCCGCTGGTCGGGACCGCGGTGTACCTGGCGACGATCGCGCTGTTCTCGTACGCCCTCGGCGCGCTCCTGCGTCACTCGGCGGCCGCCCTGGCGACCGTCCTCGGGCTCCTGCTCGTGGCGCCGATCCTGTTCAGCGCGATCCCGTGGAAGCCGTTGCAGTACGCCAACCCCTTCCTGCCGGGAGTGGCAGGTCAGCAGTTCACGCAGACGACCGAGCAGCTCGAGGCCGCGGCCTCGTTCAGCGACGTCGGTGTGGACCTGACCGCCTGGCAGGGCTACGGGGTGCTGGTCCTGTGGATCGTGCTCGTGCTCGGGGTGGCCGCGGTGCTGCTGAAGCGGCGCGACGCCTGACCCCAGGCACACCGACGGGGACGGTCCGGAGGGGGCCGTCCCCGTCGTCGTGCCCGGGGGGACGCGCCTGACAGCGGGCTCGGCTAGCGTGGGCGGCCGCACACCCGCCCCCGGACGAAGGACCTCGATGACCGACGCACCGGCCCGCCCTCGCCCCGCCCCGCTCGTGGCGCACGTGGTCCGGACCGAGCACATCGCCGCGACGATGGTGCGCGTGGTCGTCGGCGGCCCCGGTCTGGCCACCTTCACGCCGTCGCCGCACGCCGACTCCTACGTCAAGGTGCTCTTCCTCCCCGACGGCACGCCCCGTCCGCTCCGCCAGGACGGCCGCCTCGACCTGGACGCCGTGCGCGCGAGCCTCCCGCCCGAGGACCAGCCCCGCCAGCGCTCCTACACGGTCCGCGACTTCGACCCGGTGGCCGGTGAGCTCACGCTCGACTTCGTCGTCCACGGCGACGAGGGGATCGCCGGGCCGTGGTCGGCGAGCGCCGCGCCCGGTGACGAGGTCCTGCTCAGCGGCCCCGGAGGCGCGTGGTCGCCGGACCCGACCGCGGCGTCGTACCTGTTCGCCGGCGACGCGAGCGCCCTGCCGGCCATCGCCGTCGCGCTCGAGCGGCTCCCCGCCGACGCCGTCGGGCACGCCGTGATCGAGGTGCACGGTCCCGAGGACGAGATCCCGCTGGCCCGACCCGCGGGTGTCCAGGTCCTCTGGGTGCACCAGGGTGTCGCGGTGGCCGGCCTGGCCCTCGTCGACACCGTCGTCGCCCTCCCGGAGCTCCCCGCGCCGGTGAGCGCGTTCGTGCACGGCGAGGCCGGGGTGGTCCGCGAGCTGCGCCGGCACGTGCGCACCGACCGCGGGGTCGGCCGGGAGCAGCTGTCGGTCTCGGGCTACTGGCGCCTCGGCACCGACGACGAGGGCTGGCGCGCGACCAAGCGGGACTGGCTGGCGACGATCGAGCAGGCGGAGGCGGCGGAGGGCCTCGCCTGACGGACGAGCCGGGCCTTTCGTCATGCTCGGGGCGACGATCCCGGCGAGACGATGGACACCATGCAGACGACGTATCCCGAGGGCTGGCTGCGACTCACCCAGAACGACAAGCAGCAGCACTTCTTCCGGGACGGCATGAGCATCTGCGGCGTGTTCGTGACGCCGACCACCAAGTTCCCCGAGGACGACGGCCCCGACGGTGGCGAGTGCCCCGGCTGCCGCTCGATCTTCGACAACGAGCGAGGCGCCGCCCGCTACTGAGGCCCGGTCCGCTCCGTCGCGATCGTGCCCCCGCCGGGGTTCGAACCCGGACTGTGCCGGGTTTAAGCCGGCTGCCTCTGCCAGTTGGGCTACGGGGGCCGCGCCACATCCTGCCAGGGCCGGCGAGGCGCGCCGTCGACCTGCGCGCCTCACCGCGTCACGGCGGGCCGGGCGTCAGCTGACCGGCGCCTGGCTGAGCAGGCCACGCAGGTGGGCCAGCAGCTCGCCGCGGGAGTGCAGGTCCAGCCGCTGACGCATGCGCGCGACGTGGTGCTCGACGGTCTTCGGGGAGATGTACAGCCGCTCGGCGATCTGCCGGTACGTCTGGCCGTCCACCACCAGACGCGCGACCTCCAGCTCGCGACCGCTCAGCAGCGGCTTCGCCGCGGGGGTCGACACCCGGGCGCGACGCCGTGCCGGGGCCGGCGGTTCCTCGCGAGCGGGCCGCATCGACCGGGCGGTCTGCAGCAGGCCGACCATCGACGCGCGGTCGGGCGTGCGCGCAGCCGCGTGCCCGACGAGCCGGGCCCCGTCCCAGGCCATGCCGACGGCGACGAGCCTCCGGGCGGCCCGTTCGACGGCGGGCGGGTCCACCCGTGCGCCCAGGACCTGGAGCCAGATCCGGGCGGCATCCGACAGGACCTCGGCGTAGTGGCTCTCCCGGGCGGCGGCGGCGAGGGGCCTGGTGTGGCGCTCGAGCCAGTCGGGCCGCTCCGCCACGACCGCGACCTGGATCCCGTACCAGTGGTGCGGGACCGACCAGAGCACCGGGTGGCCCAGCCCCCCGAGCAGCACGGCGGCCTGCTCGAGGTGTGATGCCACCCGGTCGGCCTCGCTCAGCCGGGCGGCGGCCACGGCGATCTCGCCGAGCGGCAGGAGCCCGAACAGGTCCGGCGGCCGCCGCACCAGCGCGTCGAGCGCGGTCGGCCACACCTGCACCAGGGCAGCCAGGTCGTTGGACCGGCGAGCGAGCCCCACGTCGATCGCGCGGGCGAACAGCTCGTCGCGCGTGCCGAACCGACCGCCGGCCGCACGCTCGGCGAGGGACGCCGCCTCCGCCGCCTCGTCCAGGCGCCCGTCCAGCAT
>NZ_JBFUHU010000269.1:0-8745 GCF_056402235.1 Cellulomonas sp. P4_B5_2 | reverse complement strand
TCGCCGCCCTGCGCACGACGTCCGGTGGCACGCCCGCGGCCTCGGCGACCGCGTCGAGCAGCAGCGCGTCGAGCGACCCCTGCCGCAGCTCGCCGCTGACCAGCCCCCGCAAGAGCCGCTGCTCGTCCGGCGTCGCGGCCCCGAACAGCGCCGCCGCCTGCGCGCTCCGCGCGGTGCCGGAACCGGGTCCGACCAGCAGCGACATCGCCTCGAACGCCGTGTCCACCTGCGCGACTGTGAGGCTCGGGGTGTCGGTCGGCGCCGGCAGCGAGGTCAGCGACCGCCAACCGAGACCGGTCCGCCGCTGCCGCAGCTGACCGCCGAGGTACCGCGACACGATGCCGACGTCCTCCGCCGGGGTGCGCCGCAGCAGGTCGACCAGGAGCGCCCGCTTGGCCAGGCGCGACCGGGTGGTGGCCAGCGCGGAGGAGGTCGTCGCGAGGTCGGCGAAGAGCATGTCGGCATCCTCCCGCCGTCCGCCGACATCCGCCGCCGCTCAGACCAGCTGGAGCGTCCGGTCCGCGAGCGCCAGCGTGATCGTCTGCCCCCAGGTCGCGGTGAGCCGGTCGGCCTCGAGACCGTCGCCGAAGACCACGAGCGCGTCCGACTCCACGACCACCGTCAGGGCCTCGCCGTCCACCAGCCGCCCGGCGGTCAACGACGTCGCTGTGGAGGGCGACGGCCACGCCTCGCGCACGAACCAGGCGAGCGCGCGGTCGGCGGTCCCGGGGAGCTCGACCCCTCCCCGCCGCTCGCGCTGGATGGACGCCGCCCATCCCGTGGCCCCTGTGCCGGTCGCGGCGATCAGGCCCGACGACGACTGCGACTCGACGGTGCCCGCCGCCGCGATCCGGTACCGCGCGGACTGGTGGCTCGGGTGCCCGACGAAGACCTCGTTGAGCGCGTCGAGCGACTCCCCGTCATCGAGGGCCGCGCTCACCATGGCCCGCGACTGCACCCGGGCGGTCCCCCGGACGACGGCCCGCAGCAGGTCTGCCGTCTCCCTCGGCCGGTGCGTCACCAGCACGCCCGCGTTGCGGCCGGGCTCCGGGTCGATCCCGACGACGACCTGCGTGCCGACGTACTTGGCGACGTTGGCGACGAGCCCGTCCTGCCCGACGACCACGACGACGTCACCGGGCTCGAACCCGAAGCGGTACAGGTCCTCCCGTTCGACGTCGCCGCGGCGCCACTCGCCCGGGACGGCCGCGCGGACCTCACCGAGCGCCGCGTCCTGGGCGTCGTGCCGCACCTGCACGTCGGCGAGGCTGCGCCCGCGCGTCCGCAGGAAGAACTCGGCCTGCCCCCGGGTGCCGTGCCGTTCCAGCAGCCCGTCGAGCTCGGTGCGCCGATGGACCACGACGACCCGGGGCGCGAGGACCACGTCACGCCCCCTTCGCGCCGACCAGCCCGGCCAGCGCGCCGGTCACCAGGTCGGGCGTCACGGTGAGGTTGCCGATGCTCGGCAGGTTGCCGGCCAGCTCCCGCATCGCCAGCGCCGCGAGCACCTCGCGGTCCACGCCTGCGTAGGCGGCGAGCCGGGCTGCCTCGGCGGCGCCCTCGGCCTCGCCGACGATCCGCGTGCTGTGCGCGTTCGCCTCGGCCAGCAGGCCCTGCCGCTCCGCCGCGGCGTTCGCCTCGATCAGCGCGGCGGCCGCCGCCTCGCTCGCCCGGGTGCRGGCGTTCGCGCCGTCCTGGGTCACCAGCTGCTGCTCGCGCAGCGCGAGCTCGATCCGGTTGGCCAGCTCGTTCTCGGCGATGGCCCGCTCGCGCTCCACCGCGAGGGCCCGGCGCTCGAAGGTCGACTTGTCGGCCTCGCCCTGCGCCTGCTCGCGCGCCGGCGTCTGCAAGAACCGCTCCATGTCCGCCTCGGCACGTACCGACCCGATGCGAGCGCCGAGCACCTCGATGCCGGTCGACGCCAGCCGCTCGTCGGCGCGCAGCCCCTCGGTGACCAACCTGCGCAGCGCACCGCCGCCCGAGGTCACGGCCTCCAGCACGGTCATCCCGGCGAGCGCGTCCATGACCTGGCCGGTCGCCAGCTCGCTGAGCAGGTGCGCGACCTGCTCGAGGGGGTTGCCCGTCCAGCGCCCGGTGTCCGGGTCGATGGCGAAGTCGAGCCGTCCGGCCACCAGCGCCGGGTCCTCGAACCGGAAGCTCACGGTCACCTGGACCGCCACGTCCTGGAAGTCGGCGGTGCGGGCGTGCGCCACGAGGGGCAGCTCGCGGTCGTCGACGGGGATCTCGCTGATCACCGCCGAAAGGGGCCGGAACCAGAAGGCCAGCCCCGCGCCGTCGTGCCGGAGCCGCCCGGCGTGCAGGTGGAGCACGTGCGACGTGGGCGCCGTGCGCAGGTGGCGGGCGAACGGGTAACGCTTGATGGTGGCCATCTCAGGTCCTCTCCAGTATTTATCGTCATATCGACCTTAACCAGTGCTGCTTGTTCTCGTCAATCTGACGATATAAAGTCACCCGCATGCCGTTCCCGCCGTTCGCCGTGACCGTGGACCTCGTCGCGCTCACGGTCCGGGACGAGGCGCTGCACGCGCTGCTGGTCACCCGCGGCGAGGAGCCGTTCCTCGGTCGGCCCGCGCTGCCCGGCGGTTTCGTGCGCCCCGACGAGGACCTCGTCGACGCCGCGACCCGCGAGCTGGCCGAGGAGACAGGCCTGCAGCGCGGTGGCGCGCATCTGGAGCAGCTGGGCTCGTACGGCAGCCCGCACCGCGACCCGCGCCTGCGCGTGGTCTCCGTCGCCTACCTGGCGCTGGCCCCCGATCTGCCTGACGCGCGTGCCGGGGGCGACGCCGCGGCGGCCGGCTGGGTCCCCGTCGCCGACGCCCTCGAGGCCGACCTCGCGTTCGACCACCGCGCGATCCTCGCCGACGGGGTCGAGCGCGCCCGCGCCAAGCTCGAGTACACATCGCTGGCCACCGCGTTCTGCGGTCCGGAGTTCACCGTCTCGGAGTTGCGCCACGTGTACGAGGCCGTCTGGGGCGTGGCGCTCGACCCGCGCAACTTCCACCGCAAGGTCACCAGCACCGCCGGCTTCCTGACGGAGACGGGACGCACCGTCGTCGACGGCCCCGGTCGCCCCGCCGCCCTCTACCGCGGCGGCCCGACCATCGCGCTGCACCCGCCGCTCACGCGCGACGGGGGCTAGGCGTCGATGCCGCCGTCGACGTACAGCCAGCGACCGTCCTCGCGGACGAACCGGCTGGTCTCGTGCAGCCGTCCGCGCTGGCCGATCGCGGTGCCGTCCTCGAGCCGGTAGTGCGCGACGAACTCCACGGTGCCGGTGTCGTCCCACGGGCCGCCCRCGTCGGTGCGGACCACGTCCAGCCGACGCCAGACCATGTTCACGTCCAGCTCGAGCTCGTCGGGGCGCGTGCTCGGGTGCCAGGTGACCAGCAGGTAGTGGGTGGCCCCGGTGGCGAAGCCGGTGTACCGGGAGCGCATGAGCGCCTCGGCCGTCGGCGCTCGGCGCCCCTCGGAGAGGTACTGCCCGCAGCAGTCGCCGTACGTGTCGCCGGACCCGCACGGACAACGGTCGTCGTGCTCGCTCATCGGCCTCCCGCCTCGTCGTCCGGGCGAACCTAGCAACAGTTCCCGCCGTCCGCGGCGGGGAGTGTGAGCAGACCGATTCGCGTCCCACGTTCCGGTCAGAGCCATGTTGCCGTACGGTTGTGCCTGTAGTCGCAGTGAATCGCTTGTCATGACGGCCAAGGAAACTTGGCAGGACGTTCTCGAGGACCACCTCGGAGACGGACGACGAACACCGTGAATACCGGTCCCGGTCACCCGGGAGTTGTCCATACCGCACGTGAGAGAAGAGAACATCATGCCTGTTGGCACCGTGAAGTGGTTCAACGCCGAGAAGGGCTTCGGCTTCATCGCCCCCGAGGACGGCGGACCCGACGTCTTCGCGCACTACAGCGCCATCACCACGAGCGGCTACCGCACGCTCGAGGAGAACCAGAAGGTCCAGTTCGAGGTCACGCAGGGCCCCAAGGGCCCGCAGGCGTCGAACATCACGCCTCTCTGAGCTGATCTGAGCTCATAGCTCCAACGCACGAGACCCCGGCCTTGTGGCCGGGGTCTCGTCGCATCATCACCGAGGCGCCCCCGATCCCGCTCATCTCCGACCGCACTCGCGCCGCGCACCCTCGCACGACCGACAGGACGGATGCCCATGAGCTCCTCGACGCTTACCCCCACACCCGCGCGACCCCGTGACAGAGCCGTCAGCGACTYCACCGAGCTGACCCGGACCGTGCAGGCCGCCGGCCTCATGAAGCGCCGTCCCGCCCACTACGCCGTGCGGCTGTCCGCCGCCGTGCTGGCGGTGCTGGGCCTGATCGCCACGATCATCCTGGTGGGTGACTCGTGGTGGCAGATCGCCGTCGCGTTCGCCGCCGCCGTGATCCTCACGCAGGTCGCGTTCCTGGGCCACGACGCCGCGCACCGCCAGATCTTCTCCGACGGCCGCGCCAACAACTGGACCTCGCTGGTCCTCGCCGACCTGTTCGTCGGCCTCAGCTACGGCTGGTGGCAGCGCAAGCACACGCGCCACCACGCCAACC
Source organism: Cellulomonas sp. P4_B5_2 (assembly GCF_056402235.1). Taxonomy (NCBI): domain Bacteria; kingdom Bacillati; phylum Actinomycetota; class Actinomycetes; order Micrococcales; family Cellulomonadaceae; genus Cellulomonas; species Cellulomonas sp. P4_B5_2. The sequence continues at coordinate 4,165 of NZ_JBFUHU010000269.1, read as the reverse complement.
CGAACAAGATCGACTACGACCCGGACATCGAGCTCGAGGCGCTGGCCTTCACGCCGGACCAGGCCGCGAAGCGGACGTCGAAGCTGTCCGTCTGGTACCTGAACCACCAGGGCTGGTTCTTCTTCCCCCTCCTGTTCCTCGAGGGCGTCGCCCTGCACGTGGCAGCCGTCAAGCGGCTCTCGTCGCGGGACAAGCTGGAGCACCGCGCCGCCGAGATCGTCATGATGACCGTCCGCCTCGTCGGTGGCACCGCGCTCGTGTTCCTGACGATGTCCTGGCCGATCGCGCTGGTGTTCCTGGCCGTGCAGATGGGTGTCTTCGGGTTCTACATGGGCGCCTCGTTCGCCCCGAACCACAAGGGCATGCCCCTGATCCCCAAGGACTCGCGCCTCGACTTCCTGCGCCGCCAGGTGCTGACCAGCCGGAACATCGGCGGCGGCAAGTGGGTCGACATCCTCATGGGCGGGCTCAACCACCAGGTCGAGCACCACCTGTTCCCGTCGATGCCCCGTCCGTCGCTGCGCCGCGCCAAGCCGATCGTCGAGGCCTACTGCCGCGAGCACAACATCCCGTACGTGCAGGTGTCGCTGCCGCGCTCGTACACGATCATCGTGAAGTACCTCTTCCGGGCGGCGGGGGCTTCTTGTATTGGCGAGGGTGCACGACTCTGACGAACCCCCGGTGCGGCTGCCCGCTAGGAGAGCGAACGACGGGTTCGTTCCTGTCGCTGGAGCATGCGCCAAGCCCGTGGCCCGCGGCTGGTGGAGCTACGCGTCGTCGCTCGTGCGGATCAGACGGGCCTTCTCCCAGGTGCGGTACTCCAACAGCTCGGCGTAGTCGAAGCCATCCCCCAGGGTGCCGGCAATCTCTGCCTCACTCCGGCCCTCCGCCTCGGAGGCGGCCAGTGCCCTGCGAAGCGTCCGCTCGTCGGCGCGTGCGCGAGCGACCAGGTACAGCCAAGCCAGACCACCCTCGACCTCGTCGCACTGCACGACGAACTTCGCACCCTTGTACTCCTGGGCTTGGATCCCGAACCACTGGTCAGCGGCGATCGACGTGATGTCGATGCCCGGGTCGAGCCCTGAGCTCAGCGACATGATCAGCCCAGAGACGAACCGGGTCGGTTCGACGGGGCGGCCGATCAGGGCGCCGTCGCCGGCAGCGACTCGGCGGGTGGCACGCACGATGATCTCGTCGACCTCGGCACGGCCGTCTTCGCCGCACGAGCACACCATGCCCAAGTCGATCCGCTCGGCTGCGTCGGGGGTCGAAGTCGTCACGGACCGAACTGTTCCACAGCCCGTGAGACGTGAACTCTCGGTCGGTGGATCGCACCGGGTACCCACGCAGAAGGGCGCCGGCCGGTATGACCCCGGTCGGCGCCCTCCGGGCCGCGCGTGCCCACGCAGCCCCTGCGATGCTCAGTCGAGCATCGAGATCACCTGCTGCGCCTGGTACCCGAGGATCGCCCGCGCGGCCGGAGTGACCGTCGACAGACGCGTACGCGGCGTGAGCAGCTCGATGTAGGCCTTCAGCGACTTCACGGCGACCTTCTCGTTGCCGACGTCGGCCGCCTTGTCGGCCACCTCCACCGCCGCGAGCAGACCCGCGGCCGCCACACCCTTCACTGCTCCGGCGGCGATCTGCGCCTCGGTGGCGTCACGCAGGGCGTCGATGCTGCCCGGCGCGTAGAAGGACGCCACCGGCACCTGCGTGTAGTCCGTGTCGGAGGCCAGGTAGAAGCCCACGTACGACGGCTGGTTGTAGGTGGTCTGCTGGCGGGCCACCTCGACGCGGTACTGCGGGTCGTGCATGAGCGTGTACATCTTCGTGTGGCTCAACCCGGTGCTGGTGAACAGCCGGATGGCCGACGAGTCCTCGGTGCGGACCAGCAGCTCCTCGCGCGAGTCGCCCAGGACGTCCGCCACCAGCGACGGGTTGCCCTTGGTGCCGTTGTTCGAGCGCGTGCCCGTGGCGGTCAGCTGGCGGCCGCGGGTCCAGTCGTCGATCGTGACGTCCTGGGCGGCGGAGCCGTTGACGATCTGCGTGGTGCCGTCGGGCATCCACCGGATGCTCATGTTGGTGCCGGGGATCGGGCCGGGGGTGACGACGCCCGACGCCGAGTACAGCCCCAGCGAGTCGGTGCCGCCGGGCAGGCTCGCCCAGACCTCCAGCCCGCGCAGCGACGGGATCACGTCGCCGACCATCGACCGGCCGGTGTCCCTGCCGGAGTACACGCCGAACAGGACCTCGCCGGTCTTGGCGTCGCGCAGGGCCATGCCGTAGGGCGCGAACGTCGCCCCCTCGTGGGCGGTGTAGATCTCCAGACCAGGGCGATCGGGGTCGATGTCGGTCACGTGCATGGCGTCGCCGTGCCCGAGGCGGACCACCTGGCCCGGTGCGGCGCTACCGGCCGGCAGCGTGTCGAACGACGAGTACAGGACGGAGCCGTCGTCGTCGATCGTCGCCGCGCCGTAGACGATCTCCTGCTTGCCGTCCCCGTCGACGTCCGCCGCGGACAGCGAGTGGAAGCCCTGCGTGGTGATCTTCCCGTAGACGGGGTCGGTGCCGTCGCGGCCGTGCGGGCCGTCGTTGAACGGGTTGGTCATCGGCACGTGGCCGGAGTCGACGTACCAGCGCTCCTTCAGCTTCTTGCCGTCCCAGTCGTACGCGACGAGCGTCGTGCGCGTGTAGTACCCGCGGGCGAACACCGCCGAGGGAGTCTGCCCGTCGAGGTAGGCCACACCGGCCAGGAAGCGGTCGACCCGGTTGCCGGGCTCGATGCGGGCCATCGCGTAGTCGCCCCACAGCAGGCCGTCGTCTCCGCGGCCGGGCTTGTAGTCGATGGTCTGGAGCTCCTTGCCGTTCGCCCCCGCGAACACCGTGAGGTACTCGGGACCGTCGACGATGAAGCCCTCGAAGTTGCGCAGCACGTTGCGGGCGCTGCGCGCGGGCGCGTAGACGTCGACGAAGTAGGTGGCCAGCGCCGTCGCGTCCTGCTGCGACAGCGGGTACGCGTACTGCGGCGCGATGCCCAGCGCGGCCTCGACCGTCGACGGCCAGTGCCCGGCGACGACCTCGGGGTGGCTGCTCCAGCCCTGGAGCATGGTGACCAGGTGGTCGAAGTACCCCTGCTTGCTCAGCCGGTAGTCGGTGGTGTCGGTCACGCCCGCGTCACGGTCGCGCTCGGGGATCGAGACGAACTTCTCGCTGGCCACCGAGCCGTCGGCCGCGTACCGCGTGATCTTGCTGCCGGGGGCCGTCTTCATCATGAGCTCGGCCTTGCCGTCACCGTCGTAGTCGTAGACGGGGAACTGCGTGTAGTGCGCCCCGGCGCGGATGTTCACGCCCAGGTCGATCCGCCACAGCTGCGTGCCGTCCTGCTCGTAGGCGTCGACGAAGACGTTGCCGGTGTAGCCGACCTGGCTCACGTCCTTCGAGTTGGACGGGTCCCACTTGACGATGTACTCGTACTGCCCGTCGCCGTCGACGTCGCCGACGGACATGTCGTTGGCGGAGTAGGTGTACGCCTCGCCCACCGGGGTCACCCCGTCGGCGGGCTTGTGCAGCGGGATGTCGAGGCTCGGTTGCGCCCACGGGGTCGCCTCGGCGCCGTCGACCTCGGCGCCGTCGACGACGGCGGCGACCCGGTAGCGGGACGTCGCGGTGCCGGCGGGGTCGACGAAGTTGGTGGAGTCGGAGACCGTGCCCAGCCTCGTGCCGTCGCGGTAGACCGCGAAGTCGGGGCCGGTCAGGCCCGTCGCCGTGGCCCCGGTGACCTCCGTGGCGAGCAGCCGCCAGGACAGGAACACGCCCTCGCCCGTGACCGCCGCGACGAGCCCGCGATCGAGGCGCTCGAGCGTCAGCCCGTCGGGACCCTTGGTCGGTCCGTGCCCGAGCGTCCCGCTCGCCGGTGCGGCGGAGGCGGGGGCGGTCGTCAGCGCCCCGACCAGCAGCACCGAGCCGGCAAGCAGCGCGGTCCCGGTGAGCGTTCGTCCTCGTCGTTGCAGCAGACTCATCTTTGAATCCTTTCAATCGGCTAGGCGTCCCCCACGTCGAGTGCGTGCTCACGAGAGGGGAAGTCGGGGGCGCCTTTGACCCCGACCGCCCACGACCGTATCGCCTGGTTCACCCGAGTCAACCCGGCCTGCGACATTCGCCGGAT
>NZ_JBFUHU010000268.1:0-5304 GCF_056402235.1 Cellulomonas sp. P4_B5_2 | reverse complement strand
GGTGAGCACCACGTGCACAACGCCCTCGGCGCCGCGGCGGCCGCGCTCGCCGTCGGGCTCGAGCTGGACGAGGTGGCCGCGGGACTGAGCGCGGCCGACGCCCTGAGCCCGCACCGCATGCACGTGGTCGACCGCCCCGACGGCGTCACCATCGTCGACGACTCCTACAACGCGAACCCCGACTCCATGCGTGCGGCGCTCAAGGCGCTGGCCGTGCTCGCCGGCCGGGACCGTCGCTCGATCGCCGTGCTGGGCGAGATGCTCGAGCTCGGACCGGGAGCGCGCGAGGCGCACGACGCCATCGGGCGCCTGTGCGTCCGGCTCAACATCGGCCTGACGATCGTCGTCGGCGACGGCGCCCGCGCCATCCGCGACGGCGCCAACCACGAGGGGTCGTGGGGCGACGAGGTGGTGCTCGCGGACGACCTGGAGGTCGCGACCGCGTTCCTCGAGAGCGAGCTGCGTCCCGGGGACGTCGTGCTGGTCAAGTCGTCGTACGGCGCCGGGCTGTGGAAGCTGGGCGACGTGCTGGTCGAGGGGGCTGCCCGATGAGGGCGGTCCTCATCTCCGGTGGGCTCTCGATGCTCATCGCGCTGCTGGGCACGCCGCTGTTCATCCGGTACCTGGTGCACAAGCAGTACGGCCAGTTCATCCGGCAGGACGGGCCGACCGCGCACTTCACCAAGCGCGGCACGCCGACCATGGGCGGCGTCGTCATCATCGGCGCGACGCTGCTCGGCTGGATCGGAGGTCTGCTCGCGACCGGGACGGTGCCGAGCGCGTCCGCCGTGCTGGTCCTGTTCCTCATGACCGGTCTCGGCGTCGTCGGCTTCCTCGACGACTTCATCAAGATCTCGCGGCAGCGCAGCCTCGGCCTGAGCGCGCGGTGGAAGATCGCCGGACAGGGCATCGTCGGCATCGCGTTCGCGGTGGCGGCCCTGCAGTTCCCCAACGACAGCTTCCGGACGCCGGCCTCCACGCACATCTCGTTCATCCGCGACACCACCCTGGACCTCGCGTTCTGGGGCGTGACGGTCGGGGTGATCCTGTTCGTCGTCTGGGCCAACTTCCTCATCACCGCCTGGTCCAACGCGGTGAACCTCACCGACGGGCTGGACGGGCTGGCCACCGGCGTCTCGCTCATCGTGTTCGGCGCGTACGTCATCGTCTGCGTGTGGCAGTTCAACCAGTCGTGCCAGTTCCTGGCCAGCGCCGGGCCACGCTGCTACGAGACCCGGGACCCGATGGGCCTCGCGGTCGTCGCCGCCGCGATCACCGGCGCGTGCTTCGGGTTCCTCTGGTGGAACGCCAGCCCCGCCAAGATCTTCATGGGGGACACCGGGTCGCTCGCCCTCGGCGGCGCTCTGGCCGGTCTGTCGATCCTGTCCCGCACCGAGATCCTCGCCGCGATCATCGGCGGCCTCTTCGTGGTCATCGTCATGTCGGACGTGATCCAGATCGGCTTCTTCAAGCTGACCGGGAGACGGGTCTTCAAGATGGCACCGCTGCACCACCACTTCGAGCTCTCGGGGTGGGGCGAGGTCACGATCGTCATCCGGTTCTGGATCATCGCCGGGCTGTTCGTCGCGCTGGGTGTCGGCATCTTCTACGCGGAGTGGGTGGCCGGGTAGGTGTCCGATCTCGTGCTGGAGGGCGCCCTGGTGGTCGTCGCCGGGCTCGGGGTCTCCGGACGGGCGGCGGCCGAGGTGCTGGCCTCCCGGGGAGCCCGGGTGGTGCCCGTGGACGACCACGCCGACGACGTCATCGGCTCGGCGGAGCTGCTCGAGGGCTCGGTGCTGGACCGCGCGGACCTCGTCGTCGCGTCGCCGGGGCTCGCGCCGCACCACCCCCTGCTCGCGGCGGCGCTGGAGCGCGGGATCCCCGTGTGGAGCGAGGTCGAGCTGGCGTGGCACGTGCGCGTCGACCGCGCGGCCGGCGGCGGACCGGCGCCGTGGCTGGCCGTCACCGGCACCAACGGCAAGACGACGACCGTGGGCATGCTCGAGTCGATCCTGCGGGCCGCGGGGGAGAACGCGCTCGCCGTCGGCAACGTCGGGACGCCCGTGGTTCTCGCGGCGACCGATCCGACCCTCGACGTCCTCGCGGTCGAGCTGTCCAGCTTCCAGCTCCACTTCACGCACTCGATGTCCGCGCAGGCCGCCRCCGTGCTGAACCTCGCGCCGGACCACCTGGACTGGCACGGCTCGCTGGACGCGTACACCGCCGACAAGGGCCGCATCTTCGAGCGCGCGCAGGTGGCGTGCGTCTACAACCTGACGGACCCGGCGACCGAGGGCCTGGCCCGCGAGGCCGACGTCGTCGACGGCTGCGTCGCCGTCGGGTTCACGCTGGGGACGCCGCTCGTCGGACAGGTCGGCATGGTCGAGGACGTGCTGGTCGACCGCGGGTTCGCCCGRCTCCGGCACACGCACGCGGCCGAGCTCGGCACGCTGGCGGACCTCGTGCAGCTGGCCGGGCCCGACGGCACYGTCCCGCCGCACGTCGTCGCGAACGCCCTCGCGGCTGCTGCGCTCGCCCTCGCGCACGACGTCGACCCGGCGGCGATCCGCGACGGCCTGCGCGCCTACGGACCGGGCGCGCACCGGCTCGCCACGGTCGCGGTCGTCGACGGCGCCGCGTACGTGGACGACTCGAAGGCGACCAACGCGCACGCCGCGTCCGCCGCCCTCGGCGCGTTCCCCGCCGGGAGCGTCGTGTGGATCGCGGGCGGCCTGGCCAAGGGTGCGCAGTTCGACGAGCTCGTCGTCGCGCGGCGGGACCGGCTCCGTTCGGTCGTGCTCATCGGCGTCGACCGCGCTCCCTTGCGCGAGGCGCTCGCCCGACACGCACCTGAGGTCCCCGTGGTCGAGGTCGACGCCGGTGAGACTGGCACGGTGATGACCCGCGCCGTGCAGGAGGCCAGGCGGCTCGCGTCCGCGGGCGCCGGGCCGGTCACGGTGCTGCTCGCCCCCGCCTGCGCCTCGATGGACCAGTTCACGTCGTACGCCGCACGGGGTGATCAGTTCTCCGCAGCCGTGCGTGCGCTCGGCGGGGACGCATGACCGCCACGACCCCGCGCCCGAGCGTGCGCCGCACGGACGATCCCGGTGCCTCGACCAGCTCCCTGCTCGGCCAGTGGAACAGCGCGGTGACCAGCTACTACGTGCTGATCGGTGCGACCGCCCTCCTGCTCGTGATCGGGCTCGTCATGGTCCTGTCGAGCTCGAGCGTGGAGTCCCTCGACGACGGACACTCGCCGTACGCGGTGTTCCTCGACCAGGCCAAGTACGCGCTGATCGGCCTGCCCGTCCTGTTCGGCCTGTCCCGGGCGCCCGTGCGGTTCTTCCAGGCGATCGCGTGGCCCGCGCTGGCGTTCGCCATCGTGTTCCAGCTGACGGTGTTCACGCCGCTGGGCTGCGGAGCGGGCGGCAACCAGAACTGGGTCTGCGTCGGGGGCATCTCCGCGCAGCCGTCCGAGACCATCAAGCTCGCGCTGGCGATCTGGCTGGGCGCGGTGCTCGCGCGCAAGCTGACGCTCCTGCGGCAGTGGAAGCACGCCCTGATACCTGCCGTGCCGGTGGCCGGCGTCGCGATCCTCGTCGTGCTGGCCGGGCACGACCTCGGCACCGCGCTGGTGCTCATCATGCTCGTCGCCGGCGCGATGTTCGTGGCCGGGGTGCCCATGCGGATCTTCGGGTTCGCCGCACTGCTGGCCGGTGGGCTGACTGCGCTGCTGACCCTCACCAGCGGCAACCGCACGGCCCGCATCACCAGCTGGCTGTCCGACGAGTGCGACGCCGCGTCCTCCTGCTACCAGACGCTGCACGGCGGCTGGGGGCTGGCGAGCGGCGGCTGGGGCGGCCTCGGCCTGGGGGAGAGCCGCGAGAAGTGGTCCTACCTGCCGGCCGCGCACAACGACTTCATCTTCGCGATCCTCGGCGAGGAGCTCGGGCTCATCGGCACGCTGCTCGTGCTCGGCCTGTTCGGCCTGCTGGCGTTCGCCATGATCCGCGTCATCCGCCGGCACACCGACCCGTTCGTGCAGATCACCACGGGCGCGATCCTCTGCTGGATCATCGGGCAGGCGCTGGTCAACATCGCCGTCGTCATCGGGCTCGCTCCGGTGATCGGCATCCCGCTGCCGCTGGTGTCCGCGGGCGGCTCGGCGCTGATCATGACCATGGCCGCGCTGGGCGTGCTCATCGCGTTCGCGCGCTCGGAACCGGGTGCCGCCGAGGCGCTGGCCGCCCGGCCGGGCGTCGTGCGGCGCTCGCTCGCCGTCATCGGGCGGTCCCGTGGCTGAGCACCGCCCGGCGCCCTCCGTCCTGCTCGCCGGCGGGGGGACCGCCGGCCACGTGAACCCGCTGCTCGCGGTCGCCGACGAGCTGCTGCGGCGACACCCGAACGCCCGGCTGACGGTCCTCGGGACGGCGGAGGGCCTCGAGTCCCGACTGGTCCCGGAGCACGGTCTGCCGCTCGCGGTCGTCCCGCGCGTCCCGCTGCCGCGCCGCCCGACGCTCGACTGGTTCCGGCTCCCGGCCAGGCTGCGCGACGCCGTCCGGGCGGCGGGCGCGGCGATCGACGAGTCGGGCGCCCAGGTGGTCGTCGGCTTCGGCGGGTACGTCGCCACCCCGGCCTACCTGGCCGCGCGCCGCCGGAAGCTGCCGGTCGTCATCCACGAGCAGAACGCGCGTCCGGGTCTGGCCAACCGGCTCGGTGCCCGCTGGGCCCGCTCGGTGGCCGTGACGTTCCCGGGCACCGCGCTGCGCGGCGCGCAGGTCACCGGCCTGCCCCTCCGGGCGCCGATCGCGCGCCTGATCGAGCAGCGGTCCGTGGACCGGGAGGGCACGCGTGCCGCGGCAGCCGCCGAGCTCGGTCTGGACGCCGCACTGCCCACGCTGCTCGTGTCCGGCGGTTCGCTCGGTGCCGTGAGCGTCAACGCGGCCGTCGCGGGCGCCGCGGCGGACCTGCTCTCCGCGGGGATCCAGGTGCTGCACCTGACGGGGGCGGGCAAGGCCGACGCCGTGCGTTCCGCGCTGGTCGACGTGCCCGGTGCCGAGCGGTACCACGTGCGCGAGTACCTCACCGAGATGCAGCTCGCGCTGGCCGTCGCCGACGTCGTGATCGGTCGCTCCGGCGCCGGCACCGTGTGCGAGCAGGCCGCGCTGGGGATCCCGGCGGTCTACGTGCCGCTCCCCATCGGCAACGGCGAGCAGCGGCTGAACGCGGCCGCCGTGGTCGCGGCCGGGGGCGGTCTGCTGGTGGAGGACGCCGACCTGGACCCGGCGTGGGTCCGCGCGCACC
>NZ_JBFUHU010000267.1:0-5315 GCF_056402235.1 Cellulomonas sp. P4_B5_2 | reverse complement strand
GGCCGGGCGAACCCGGCCACCCCGTCGACGTCACCTCACATCACTGACCGAACCAGCGACCCACCTGCTCGACGATCGCGGCATCGAACCGGTCGTCGTCGTGCCGGGCGCGCAGCCACTCCGCAAAGCTGCCTCCGGCCGAGGCGTCGGCCTCCTTGCGGCACGCGTCGGTGTCCGTGACCGCCCGCAGCAGCATCTGCTCGGCCTCGGCGGGCGTGCGGTACAGGAACGGGTAGTCGGCCGGCAGGATCGCCCGCGCCCAGGGACGGTCGGGCAGCACACCGACCGCGCCGGCGACCAGCGCCTCGATGTACTCGAGCCCGTACGACTCGTCGGTCGCCGTGGCGAGGAACGCCGTCGTGCGGGCCAGCGCCGACCAGTACCCCTCGCGCGTGGCGGTCAGCGGGCCGACCCACGCCCAGTCGTGCAGCGAGAGCCGCATCGCCTGCTCCGTGGCCAGGTGCGACTCGTGCAGCCGCGCCTCCACGCGCAAGGGCGTGCGCTTGGCCACGCGCTCGACGATGTCCAGGAACAGCTGCGGCTGCTTGCGGTCCGACAGGTAGATCGCGGGGTAGAGGACGACGGGCACGTCCGGGTCGCGCCGGGGGAGCACGTGGTCGAGCCGGATGCCGAGGTTCACCCAGGCGACCTCGGACTTCTCCGCCAGCGACGGGATCGTCCACCGCTCGACCATCTCGCGGACCTCGCCCGCCGTGCGCTCCGAGTTGGCGAACGTCGGGAACAGGGCGCACGAGAGGGCGACCGCCGCGCGTTCGACGGGGTGGTGGAACCGGGACGTGCCCAACCACACGAAGTTCATGACGTGCGGCTCGCCGCCCGAGGCGGCGAGGGTGCGCCACACCGCGACCGAGTCGGCCGGGGCCATGTTGATGACGATCGTGTCGTCCGGGTTGACGAACTCGAGCGGCAGCAGGTCGAAGTCGGCACCGCGCCGCGGGCCGGGTCCGACCAGGATCGACCCGGGGAAGATGCGCAGCAGGCGGCGCACCAGGGTGGCGCCGGCGTCGTGCCCGGCGACGTGCCCGTCGGTGTCGACGAGGACGTCGGGGTTGCGGACCGCGATCCTCATCGGTCGCCCGCCTTCGCGTCRACCAGGGCACGATCGGTGCCGGAGGTCTCCGGTGCGGCAGCGGACGTCGCGTCTCCGCCGTCCCCGTGGCCGACGGGCGGGGCCTCGTCGGAGAGTGTCGACCGGATCCGCATGCCGTAGAACGAGCGGTACACGAAGAAGGCCGAGGCGAGGAAGAACACCGCCGCCAGCCCGAGCACCAGGGTGTGCAGGCCGTCCGCCGTGAGGCTGACCGAGAGCTCGACGGCCAGCAGCCCGAACAGCGTCGTGAACTTGATGACCGGGTTGAGCGCCACCGACGACGTGTCCTTGTACGGGTCGCCGACCGTGTCACCGATGATCGTGGCCTCGTGCAGCGCGGTGCCCTTGGCGTGCAGGTCGATCTCGACGATCTTCTTCGCGTTGTCCCACGCGCCGCCGGCGTTGGCCATGAAGAACGCCTGGTACAGGCCGAACACGGCGATCGAGATCAGGTAGCCGATGAAGAAGTACGGCTCGACGAACGCGAAGGCCAGGGTCGAGAAGAACACGCCGAGGAACATCGTGAGCATCCCCTGCTGCGCGTACTGCGTGCAGATCTCCACGACGCGACGGGAGTCGGCCTCGCTCGCCCTCGTCGCGCCGTCGAGGCGGATCGTGGTCCGGATGAACTCGACGGCCCGGTAGGCACCGGTGGTCACCGCCTGGATGGACGCGCCCGTGAACCAGAAGATCACGGCACCACCCATGACCAGGCCGAGCAGGAACGGCGGGTGCAGCAGCGAGAGGTTCTCCAGGCCCGTGGTCAGACCCTCGGTGAGGCCCATGATGATCGAGAAGATCATCGTCGTGGCGCCGACCACGGCCGTCCCGATGAGCACCGGCTTCGCGGTCGCCTTGAACGTGTTCCCGGCGCCGTCGTTCTCCTCGAGCATGGTCTTGGCGGTCTCCCACTGCGGCTCGAACTCGTGGTCCCGGACCAGCTCGGCCTCGATGTCGTCGATCTCCTCGATCATCGACAGCTCGTAGACGCTCTGGGCGTTGTCCGTGACGGGGCCGTAGGAGTCGACCGCGATGGTGACCGGCCCCATCCCCAGGAACCCGAAGGCGAGCAGCCCGAAGGCGAACACGGCGGGCGCCAGCATCAGCGTGTCCAGGCCCAGCTGCGAGAGCAGGAAGGCGCCGCCCATCAGGCCGACGATCGTGGTGCCGAGCCAGTAGGCGGAGAAGTTGCCGGCGACGAGGCCGGACAGGATGTTCAGCGACGGGCCGCCCTCGCGCGAGCTCATGACGATCTCGCGGACGTGGCGGCTGCCGGTCGACGTGAACGCCTTGACCAGCTCCGGGATCACGGCGCCGGCGAGAGTGCCGACGGCGACGATGGTCGCGAAGACCCACCACAGCGTCGCGGTCTTGCCCTGCCCGAGCACCAGGTAGGTGGTCAGGTAGGTGGCGGCGACGCAGATGCCGGACGTCACCCAGACGAGGGAGGAGAGCGGGGTCTCGAAGTTCATCCGCTTCGCGTCCCGGTACTGGTGACGCACCCAGGCGTCGTTGACCAGGTAGGAGAGCGCCGACGCGATGATCATCACGGCGCGCACGACGAACATCCACACCAGGAGCGTCGCCTGGACCGCGGGGTCGTGGACGCCCAGCAGCACGAACGTGATCAGGGCGACGCCGGTGACGCCGTAGGTCTCGAACCCGTCGGCGCTCGGCCCGACGGAGTCGCCCGCGTTGTCGCCCGTGCAGTCGGCGATGACACCCGGGTTGCGGGCGTCGTCCTCCTTGATCTTGAACGCGATCTTCATGAGGTCCGCGCCGATGTCCGCGATCTTGGTGAAGATGCCACCGGCGATGCGCAGGGCCGCCGCACCGAGCGACTCGCCGATCGCGAACCCGATGAAGCAGGCGCCGGCGATCTCGCGGGGGAGGAACAGCAGGATCACCAGCATCATGAGCAGCTCGAGGCTGATGAGGACCATGCCGATCGACATGCCCGACTTCAGCGGGATCCGGTGCACCTGCAGCGGCGTGCCGCGCAGGGCGGCGAACGCGGTGCGTGAGTTGGCGAACGTGTTCACACGGATGCCGAACCAGGCGACGGCGTACGAGCCGGCCATCCCGAGCAGGCTGAAGCCGATGACGATCGAGACCTTGCCCCACGGGAAGTCGATGAGGAATCGGTAGTACACGACGATCACCGCGGCGATGAACACCCAGAGCATGAGCAGGAACTTGCCCTGCTTGACCAGGTACGCCTTGCACGTCGAGTAGATGAGCTCGGAGATCTCGAGCATCGACGCGTGCACGGGCAGCCGGCGCAGCTGGACGAACGCCAGCATGCCGAAGCCGAGACCGAGCACGCACACGACCAGGCCGAGGCCCAGCAGCAGGCGACCCGAGACGCCGCCCATCACGGTGACCGCACTCAGGTCGGGGAGCACGAGGCTCGCCTCACCGCCCGCACCCGGCGGTTCCGCCGTTGACGAGAAGGACGTCCAGAGGGCGGTCATGGTGAGCACGGGATCCCCGTTTCGTGACGAGCAGCGGCCTTTTCTTGCAGGCTAGGGCCGCGTTTCGCCGACGAATGTGACCTAAGTCTCGGTCGGTGGGTGCATCCGTCCTGCCCCGGCCGCGAGAAGGAGTCGGGACGCCTCCCGGCGCCAGGGAGTGGAGGATCACCGTGGGCATCCAGACCTCGATCGACGCGCTTCGTTCCGCCGACCGGATCGTCGACGCGATGCGGCTCGCCGACGAGCTCGCGTTCGAGAGCAGCCGGGACCCCGGCGTGCGCACCGTCCGCGTGCTGTCCGCCGCGCTCGACGACCCGGACCAGCTGGTGGCCGTCGCCGCGGTGCACGCCCTGGGCACGATCGCCGATGACGAGGCCTCCCGCGCGCTCGTCCGGCTGCTCTCGAGCGAGCACCTGTTCCTGCGGGAGCACGCCGCCTGGGTGCTCGGCTCGGGCCTGCCGCGCGCCGACGCGATCGCGCGCCTCATCGGGATGACCGCGTCCGGCGGGTTCGGCGGCATGCTCGCGCAGCGCACCCTCGAGCAGTGGTCCGCCGGCGCGCCCGAGGCGGTTGCCGTCGGGCTCGAGTCCGCCCTGCTGGGCGTGGTCGAGCCTGCCGAGCGGGCTCGCGTCGTGGAGACCCTCGGCCTCGTGCAGCACGTCATCGCGGTCCGCCCCCTGCTCGCGCTCGGGGGAGACGCTCGGGAGGCCGAGCAGGTGCGGGCGGCCGCGGTGGCCGCGCTGGGTCGGCGCCCCGGGGACCGCGACGTCGTGGGGCTGCTCGACCGGTTGGCGTCGGGCGGGGACTCCCTCGCGGGCGTCGCCGGCCTCGCCCTCGTCGACATCGCCGCGGGGTCCTCCGTGGTCCGGCGGCCGGTGCGCGACGGGCTCACGGTCGCGCAGCTGTTCCTGCACGCCGACATCGACGCGCGGCTCAGCGCTGCCGGTGCCGGCGACAACGGCGGGATCGTGACGCTCCTGGTGAGGCTCGGCGATGCGCTCGTGGCGCCCGGGGCCGACGCGCCCTCGCCCGTGACCCGCGTGCTGACCATGTCCCGGGGTTCGGTGGACCAGGCTGCGGCGGACCTGCGCAGCCTGCAGGACGACGGGCACCGCTACGGGCGCGTGCCGCTCCAGCACGACGCGTCGCCCACGGCGACCCCCTGGTCGCTGCGCGTCTCCGCGCGCCGGGGCATCCGCCGCCTGCTGCGGTCCGCGGGCGGGGTGGACCTGATCCACCTGCGGATGGCCGACGTCGGAAGCCTGGCCGCGGCCGACGTCGCGCGCGAGCTCGACATCCCGGTGGTGTTCACGGTGGCCCCGGACCCGCACGCGGTGATCCGCTCGCTCGACCTGGCCGGCCGCCTCACCCGCGAGAACTTCGGTGCGGTCGACGAGGCGGAGCACTTCTGGTTCCGGGTGCGCCTGGTGCAGCGCCTCGCGGCCAACGCGGCGCACACCGTGCTGTTCCCGCGGCCCGCGCTGGAGCGCGACATGCGCGAGCTGGTGGGGATCGACCTGTCGGCGCACCCGGAGCGGCACACCGTGGTCCCGGAGGGGGTGGACCTGCAGGTCGTCGACGATGCCCGGGCCGAGGCCACTGGTCACGCGTCCGGGGCACCGGCGATCGGCGCGCTGGCGGAGCTCCGTGCGCTCGTCGACGCACTGCCGGAGCAGCGCCGCGGCCTGCCGCTGGTCGTCAGCGTCGGCCGGCTCCACCGGGTCAAGGGG
>NZ_JBFUHU010000266.1:0-16012 GCF_056402235.1 Cellulomonas sp. P4_B5_2 | reverse complement strand
GGCCCTTCTCGATGTACCCCCGACCGGATTCGAACCGGCGCTACCGCCGTGAGAGGGCGGCGTGCTAGGCCGCTACACAACGGGGGCCTATACGCTGCGAAACCCGAGGGCCTCGCTTGCGAGTGAACACTCTACCCGATCCTCCGAAGAGGTTCGGACCAGCGGTGCTCGCGCTGGGGTACCAGGACTCGAACCTAGACTAACTGAACCAGAATCAGTCGTGCTGCCAATTACACCATACCCCATGGGGGTATAACGCCCGGAGCTCGAGGGTTGCCTGGCGGGGCAGACCAACGCGCTTCCGGACGTCGTACCGGCGGTGAACACTACCCGAGCGCCGGGGCCGGGTCCAACTGGCACCCCCCGACGTGACGAAGCCCACCGATGCCGGCCTCAGCGCGGGATCGACGCCAGCTCCGTCGCGTCGTACCAGAGGAGGTCGCGCTCGTCGAGGCGGTCGACGGCGGCCTCGTCACCAGCCGCGGCCAGCACGACGTCGGGCGCGGCACCCGGTTCGTCGACGTGCACGCAGATCACGTCGGACTGCGGCACCTCGCGTGTGAGATCGACCGCGCTCGGCACGTCGTCGCCGTCGGCCACCGCGAGGACCGCGCCGTCGGGCACGTCGACCGAGACCACCAGCCGCAGCTGCGGCGCGCCCGGTGTCCCGCCCAGGAGCTCGAGCGAGTCGTCCGCGGCCGCCAGCTGCGCCGCGTACTCGAGCCCTTCGTCGTCCTCGTCGGGGAACATCGACCGCAGGGCCGGCGTCACCGCGTGGGCACGACGGGCCGCGAGCGGTCCCGCCGTGGGATCGAGCTGGTCGAGCGAGGCCGGGAGGTAGATGCGCACCCGGCCAGTGTGCCGCCCACGGGCGCCCCGCGAGCGTCAGGCGCGCACGGCGACCGCAGGCTCCGCCGACGAGGCGCCGACCAGGAGCGAGTCCAGATGGGCGGCGACGCCGGCGAGCGCGCGCCGGGCCGGGGATCCGGGCGCGGCCTCGCGGAGCGTCTGCGCCTCGAGGAGCGCGGTGTCCAGCGCCGGTCCGTCGTCCGGCACCAGGAACGCGTCCGGGACTCCCGCGTACCGCGCGAGGGCCTGTCCGACGGCGTCGCCGGGCTGCGGGCCGGCCACCGACACGCGCACGCGGTTCACCAGCACCAGCCGCGTGCTGCCCAGGCCCAGGTCCGTGAGCTCCCCCAGGCCACGGACCAGACGCTGGATCCCCACCGGGTCCCCCGCGCCGACCACGAGCACCACGTCCGCCGCCTCGAGCGCGCTGATCGTGGCGGCGTTCCGCCGCGGGGCGCGGGTGTCATAGCTGAGCACCTCGTCCTGCTCGAGGCAGAACCCGCAGTCGATCACCGTCCACTCCGCGAGCCCCCGGGCGACCGTCCAGACCGCATCGAGCGACGACGACGGCAGCTCCGGCCAGCGGTCCGCCCGGGAGATCCCCGACAGCACCCGCAGCTCCGGGGCGATCGTCGGGGTGATCCGGGCCAGCGTCATCAGGTCGAGGGCCCCCTGCCCCGCTGCGCGTGCGGCCGCGGCGAGACCTGGCGCCTCGTCCAGCATGCCGACCACCTGCGCGACGCAGCCGCCGTAGGTGTCGCCGTCCACCAGCAGCGTGCGGCGTCCGGCGGCGGCCAGCTCGGCGGCCACGTTCACGGCGACCGTGGTCCGTCCCGGCGCCCCCGTCGGCCCCCACACCGCAGCGACGAGCCCGCGCGCCGGCCTTCGGATCGTCTCCTCGTCGGGCCACGACGGATCGTGCGCGTTGTCGGGCGCGGCACCGAGGACGACCAGGGCGTCACGGACCACCTCGCTCGCCGAGGCCTCGTCGTGCGGCGCGGTCGCGACGAGGTCCGCGCCCAGGGCCACGAGCCGCTCCCCCAGCCACGGGCGCGTCGCGTCACCGATGCCCACCACGCGCACACCCGCCCGGTGCAGCAGCTCGATGGCCTCCCGGTCGAGCAGGTCGAGGTCGCCCGACACCACAGCCAGCCGACCGAGACCCGCCTCCGCCGCCGCGAGCAGCTCCGTCAGGTCCGCGCACCGGCGCGTCACGCTCAGGCGCCCGCCGGTCTGCTCGACCGCCTGGACGATGATCGCCTCCGCCGCGCCCCGCACGGCGCACAGCACCCCGACGCCCACGTCAGCCCCCCGAGCCGAGGACCGGCACGACGTCGACGGTGCCCTCGGCCGCGAGCGCGGTGAGCACCACGGGGAGCAGCGCGCTCGGGACCAGCACCTGGACCGCGCTCCCCCCGGACGCGCGGAACGCGCCCGACGGCGTGGTGACCTCGGCGACCGTGAGGCCGCCGGCCAGCTCGCGGGGCTGGTCCGGCGCGGTGTCGTCGTCCGGGGCGGGAGGTGTGAACCAGAGGTCGACCAACGCGCCCGGCACCACGTCCTGCGACGGGGCGCGTTCGAGAGTCACCGAGACCGGCCGCAGATCGAGGTCCGCGGCCGAGCCGACGGCCGACGCGGGGACCAGCTCGCCCCGTCCGACCGCCCGCATGGCGACGACGTCACGTTCGATCGCCTGGTCGGCACGCAGGTAGTGGTCGAGGTTCACGGTGCCCAACCGCACGTCGACGACCGCGAGGTCGTCCGCGGACACCCGGTCGCCCGGCACCAGGGCGGCACGCGTCATGTAGACCGACACCGTCGCCTGCGCCGTGCGGACCGCCCACGACCCCAGCAGCACCGACGCCGCCACCATGGCGACCCCCGCCAGCAACCGAGGGTCCCGCCAGCCGGGGCGTCGCAGCCGCGCCGCGACGGGCGCGGGCAGGTCGATCACGCTGGTGTCCATCGGCTCTCCTGGTTCGTCGCGCCGCCTCGGACGGCCATCCTGCCGTCTTGCGGGCGGTGCGAACGGAGCATTGTGGACAAACCGGTCCGGGCGCCAGCGCGTGCCACACTGCGGTCATGCCTTCGCGGTTCCTGACCCTCGCGGACGTCACCGAGGTGCTGAACATCTCGGCGCCGCAGGCCTACGCACTCGTCCGCTCCGGGGAGCTGCCCGCCATCCAGATCGGCGGCCGGCTGCAGTGGCGCGTGGAGTCCACCGAGCTGGAGAAATACATCCAGCGCATGTACGAGCAGACCCGCGCCCGGATCTCCAGCGACGGGAGCACGGTCGAAGGCCCCTCGTCCGACTGAGGCCGTCAGCGCGACCGCACGACCCGCACCCCTGCGAACGCCACGGCCCACGACGCACGCCCGGTCGCGTCACCGACGTCGCTGAGATCCAGGTGGTCGGCACCGACGCGATCCACACGGCCGACCAGCTCGGTCGCACCGACGTCGACCCGGACCACCGCACGGTCGCGCGCCAACGCCCGCAGGGCGTGAGCGAGCCCGAGCCGTGACTCGACCGCGCCCGGCGGCGGGGCCGCGTGCCCCACGAGCCCGCCGACGCCCGCCACCGCCGCCGTCGGCACCAGCGCTCGGCCGGAAGCCGGCATGGCCAGCAGCAGCCACTCGGGCGYCGCATCGACCAGCTCCCCCGTGACCGTGTCACCGCCCGAGACCAGCACCCGCACCGGGAGACCGACCGACGCGCGTGCCCGGGCAGCCAGCGTCACCGAGGCCCGCTCGGCGCGCGCCAGCTCCGCGACGTCCGCGCACACGTCCGCCAGCCGGCCGGCCGCCAGCTGGGCCTCCATGTCCGCGAAGAGCGCTTCCCACCGCATCTGAGCACCGTAGGGGGTCGGTGCTCCGCCGCCGTCCCGGCCGGCGCCCCGACTCGGCCGCCACGGAGCTGATCCCGCATCGCGGAAGCCGCTGGACATCAGATCGGACATTCAGGTACATCTATGGCACTCAAGCGACATCAAACAACATCAAACGACTAGATCAGGGGCGAACATGGCGATCGACGTCACAGCACGGGACGACGGCCGGGCTGGCCGCGGCGGGGCCGCCATGACCATCGGCGCTCTGCTCGTCGGAGCGCTGGCAGCGGGTGCGCTCTGCCTGTCGCTCGCTCTGCGGATGCGCGCGCTGCTCGCCGGCCAGACCGGTCCGTGGCGTGTGGATGCCGCCGTGGAGGTCGGGGTGACCGCCCTCGGGCTGCTCGTCGCCACGTGGCTCGCGTGCTCCGCGCTGGTAGCGACGCTGTGCCTGCTGGCCCGGGCGGCCGGGGCGACCTGGCGGACGGGTGAGCGCCTCGTGCACCGGTTCGCGCCGCAGGTGGTCCGCAAGGCTCTCGTGCTGGCTGTCGGGGCAGGGATCGGCCTCGGGATGGCATCCGGGGCCACGGCCGCGGCTCCGGCGCCTGTGCCGACGAGCCCGACGATCTCGGTGACGACGGATCCCACCGTGCCCCCTGACCTCGGGTGGGTGGTGACGGTTCCGTCAGGCGTCCCGACCGAGCCCGCCGCGGCGCCAGAGGAACCCGCGCCGGCTCCCGTGAGGGAGGTCGCCGTGGCGGTCACCACGACCGTCGCAGCTCCCACGCCCGAGGCGGTCGTGGTCGTCGCCGGGGACAGCCTCTGGGCGATCGCCGCACGTCACCTGCCGCCCGGCGCGACCGACGCGGAGATCGCCGCGTCGTGGCCACGGTGGTACGACGCCAACGCGGCGGTGATCGGCGCGGATCCCGACCTGATCCAACCGGGCCAGGTGCTCACCGCTCCCGCGTCGGTCGACGAGGTGGCCCGATGAGCGCGCTCGTCCTGACGCGCGACGGGACCGCCGCTGAGGACGCGTTCGCCCGGGTGCGCGACGCCACCCTGGAACCCCTCCCCGGTCCCGCCGACCCGCGCACCTGGCATCCCCGGGCACGACTCGTCCCCGCCCCGGCCGCTCCGCTCGTCGAGGAGGCGCCGGGCCGGGCACATACCGTGCCCCTGACGGCGACCGCCCGCATCGCAGTCCTGCGGGCGAGCGACCGCTCCTTCGTCGCCGAGGCCGACGACGACCCCGGGCCCGCCCCCGAGGGCGACCCGGCGGTCGTCGCCCGCGCGATCGCGCTCGCCTCCCTGGAGGTCCTGACCGGCAGGCGGTCGGTGGCTCAGCTCGCGCGCTGGCTCACGCCGGGTGTCTACGAGACGCTCCAGGTCCGGGCCGGTCTGACGCAGCGGGTGCTCGGCACCGACCGGGTGGTCCGCCCGCCGACGATCCGCCGCGCCCGGTCGTGCCGGGTCGGGCCTCACGCGATGGAGGCGACGGTGGTGGCCGACCACGGCGCGCGCGTGCGGGCCGTCACGGGGCGGGCTTCCGTCGTGTCAGCGCTTGCGCTGCTGCTTGGCGGCCTTGCGACGTGCCTCGCGGTTCGACGCGCCGTCCTCCGCCGAGGCGGCCACGGGGCGGGCGCCGGAGTTCTTGCCGCCGGCGTCCCCGCGGGTGATCACGCCTCCGTCACCGTCGACCGACGGAGCCGTGTACTGCAGCGGTGTCCGCTGCTCCGGTCCGTCGATCCCCTTCGCCACGAGCTTGCCGGGTGTCGGACCGTCGGACACCGAGCGAGCCGCAGCCGCCTGCGCCCCCGCACTGGCAGCGGCGGCGACTGCGGAGTCGGCCGTCACGGCCGGAGCGTCGGGAGCCGCCACCTGGACCTCCAGGTTGTACAGGTACCCGACCGTCTCCTCCTTGATGGCGTCGGTCATCGCGTTGAACAGCTGGAAGCCCTCGCGCTGGTACTCGACCAACGGGTCGCGCTGGGCCATCGCCCGCAGCCCGATGCCCTCCTTGAGGTAGTCCATCTCGTAGAGGTGCTCACGCCACTTGCGGTCGAGGACGGACAGGGTGACCCGTCGCTCCAGCTGCCGCATGTTCTCGGAGCCGATCTGCTCCTCGCGCTCCGCGTACGCGTGCTCGGCGTCCGAGAGGATCTCGCGCTCGATCAGCTCGGCGGACAGCCGGGTGGCACCGCCGGCCTGCTCGACGACCTCGTCCGGCGTGATCGAGACCGGGTACACGGCCTTGAGCGCGGTCCACAGCGCGTCGAGGTCCCACGCCTCCGGGCGGCCCTCGGTCGTGGCGCCGGTGATGTAGGCGGTGAGCACGTCGGAGCGGAAGTGCCGGACCTGCTCGTGCAGGTCCTCGCCCTCCAGCACGCGGCGGCGCTGCTCGTAGATGACGACGCGCTGGCGGGACATGACGTCGTCGTACTTCAGGACGTTCTTGCGGATCTCGAAGTTGCGCGCCTCGACCTGCGACTGCGCCGACTGGATGCCGCGCGTGACGATCTTCGACTCGAGCGGCATGTCCTCGGGGAACCCGGCGCGCGTCATCATCGACTCCGCGAGCGAGGAGTTGAACAGGCGCATCAGGTCGTCCTGCATGGACAGGTAGAAGCGCGACTCGCCCGGGTCACCCTGGCGACCGGAACGACCGCGCAGCTGGTTGTCGATGCGGCGCGACTCGTGCCGCTCCGTGCCCAGGACGTACAGGCCGCCCAGCTCGACGACCTCGTCGTGCTCGGCCGCCACCGACTCCTTGGCCTTCTCGAGGGCCAGAGGCCATGCAGCCTCGTACTCCTCGGCGTTCTCCGCCGGGTCCAGGCCACGCGCCGCGAGGTCCTCGACCGCCATGAACTCGGCGTTGCCGCCGAGCATGATGTCGGTGCCACGGCCGGCCATGTTGGTGGCGACCGTGACAGCGCCCTTGCGGCCGGCCTGCGCGACGATCGAGGCCTCGCGCGCGTGCTGCTTCGCGTTGAGGACCTCGTGCGGGACGCCCTGCTTCTTCAGCTTGGCGGAGAGCAGCTCGCTCTTCTCCACGCTGGTGGTGCCCACGAGCACCGGCTGGCCCTGCGCGTGCCGCTCGACGATGTCCGCGACCACGGCGTCGTACTTGCCGTCCTCGCTCTTGTAGACGTAGTCGCGCTGGTCGAGGCGCTGCATGTCGCGGTTGGTCGGGATCGGGACGACACCGAGCTTGTACGTGCCCTGGAACTCGGCGGCCTCGGTCTCGGCCGTGCCGGTCATCCCCGCGAGCTTGCCGTACAGGCGGAAGTAGTTCTGGAGCGTGATCGTGGCGAGGGTCTGGTTCTCGGCCTTGATGGCCACGCCCTCCTTCGCCTCGATCGCCTGGTGCATGCCCTCGTTGTAGCGGCGGCCCGGCAGGACGCGGCCGGTGTGCTCGTCGACGATGAGCACCTCGCCGTTCGTCACGATGTAGTCCTTGTCCCGCTTGAACAGCTCCTGCGCCTTGATCGCGTTGTTGAGGAAGCCGATCAGCGGGGTGTTCAGCGACTCGTACAGGTTCTCGATGCCGAGGTAGTCCTCGACCCGCTCGATGCCGGGCTCCAGCACGCCAACCGTGCGCTTCTTCTCGTCGACCTCGTAGTCGCGCTCGGCCTGCAGGCGCCGGACCACCTTGGCGAACTCGGCGTACCAGCGGTTGGCGTCGCCGGACGCGGGACCGGAGATGATCAGCGGGGTCCGCGCCTCGTCGATGAGGATCGAGTCGACCTCGTCGACGATCGCGAAGTTGTGGCCGCGCTGGACGAGCTCGTCCGTGCTCCACGCCATGTTGTCGCGCAGGTAGTCGAAGCCGAACTCGTTGTTGGTGCCGTAGGTGATGTCGCACGCGTACTGCTTGCGCCGCTCGGCCGGGTCCTGGCTGGACAGGATGACCCCGCTGGTCAGCCCGAGGAAGCGGAAGACGCGACCCATGAGGTCGGACTGGTAGCTGGCCAGGTAGTCGTTGACCGTGACGACGTGGACGCCGTCGCCGGACAGGGCGTTCAGGTACGCGGGTGCGGTGGCGACGAGGGTCTTGCCCTCACCGGTCTTCATCTCCGCGATGTTGCCCAGGTGCAGTGCGGCGCCACCCATGAGCTGCACGTCGAAGTGCCGCTGACCCAGGGTGCGCCGGGCGGCCTCGCGGACCGTCGCGAACGCCTCCGCGAGCAGGTCGTCGAGCGTCTCGCCCTCCGCGAGCCGGGCGCGGAAGCGGTCCGTCTCCTCGCGCAGCTCGGCGTCGGACAGCGCGACGAAGCTGTCCTCCAGGGCGTTGACCTGCTGGGCGATGCCCGACAGCTTCTTGACGATCCGGCCTTCACCGAGGCGCAGGACCTTCTCGAGGATCGCTGGCACGCACTACTCCCGACGTGTTTCGCGCTCCGGGCGCGCGCGGCGTCGGAGCGGCTGAGGTGCCGGCCGCACGGCCGGGCGCGTCCATCGTAGGCGAGCCTGCGCGGCGTGGGCGAAGAACGACCACCGCAACCGCCAGCAGCACGGCACCCACCACACCGGTGACCCCGAGCCGCTCGTCGCGCAGCACCACCGCGCCCACGGTGGCCGTGAGCGGTTCGAGCAGCGCCAGCAATGCGGCCGTCGTGGCCGGGACGTGCCGCAACCCCGTGAAGTAGGCGCTGTAGGCGGCTGCGGTGGGCACGACGGCCAGGTAGACGAGCAGCGCCCAGCCCCATGGGTCGGTGGGGGTCGAGAGGCCCGGACCGGCCACCGCCGCGAACGGGAGGAGCACGATTCCGCCGAGCGTGAACGCGGTCGCCGTGAGGGGCAGCGGGCCCAGTCCGGGCACGCTGCGGCGGTTCAGCCCGGTCATCGTGGCGAACGCCGCCGCGGCGACCAGGGCGAGCAGCGCGCCGGCTGCGGTGCCCGGACCGGCCGCGTCGGACGGGCCCACCAGGAGCACCAGACCCACCAGGGCGAGGGCGAGCGCGACGAGCGTGCGCGGGGACGGAAGCCGGCGCGACGACACCGCGGTCCCCACCGCGACGAGCAGCGGCGCGGCGCCGAGCGCGACCAGCGTGGCGACCGCGACGCCGGCACGCTCGACGGCGGCGAAGTAGGCCGCCTGGTAGACGGCGGCGAGCAGGGCGGTCTCGACGACGAGGACGACGACAGGTCTCGTCCGGGCCAGACCGCGCAGCGCCCCCGTGGCCGCGAGCGCGAGCATCAGCACTCCCCCGCCGCCGAGCAGGCGGTAGGCGGCGACGGTCAACGGGGGCAGACCGGCGGCGTCGGCGAGCGCGGCACCGGCGAGCCCGCCGGTTCCCCAGAGCACCCCGCCGAGGGCGACCAGGGCGAAGTCGCGAGGTCGGGTCTCGTGCGTCATGGGGCGCGCACGGCGTGCGCCAGGTCCGCCGCGAGGTCGCCGCGCAGGAGCCCGCCGCGGTCGCCCACCACGATCTCGCCCAGCCCGAGCCAGCCCGCCAGCTGGTGCAGCTCCGCGGCGAGCGGCTCGACCAGGTCGGCGGTGTGCGACGCCACGGGTGTGCCCGGTCCGGCGCTGCGGTGCGCCGCGTGCACGCGCAGCACGCCCGCCTGCCGGTCGGCCTTGAGGTCGACGAGGGCCGACAGCGACTCACCGAGCAGGAACGGCAGCACGTAGTAGCCCCAGACCCGCTGCGGCTCGGGGACGTAGATCTCGATCCTGTACCGCAGGCCGAACAGGGCCTCGACGCGGCGGCGCTCGAACACGAGCGGGTCGAACGGGTTCRGGAGCGCCGCGCCCGAGGCCCGCCGAGGCAGGTCGGCGTCGCGGTGCCGCCAGACGGGGCCCTGGTTCCAGCCGTCGACCGTGACCTCGTGCAGGACACCGTGCTCGACGAGCTCCGCGACCGCCGGCGCGACCCGGTCCTGCTTTATGCGGAAGTAGTCCGCGAGGCAGCGCAGCGTGCCGATCCCGTGCGCCCGGGCCGAGATCTCCACCAGGGCGCGGATCGCGTCCTCGTCGGACGGCTCGGGTGCGGCGAGAGTCTCGGGTGGCAGCACCCGCGACGTGAGGTCGTACCGACGCTCGAAAGCCGCGTTGCGCCCTGCAGACGTCACCTCACCGGTGAAGAACAGGAACTCCAGGACGCGCTTGGCCACCGTCCAGTTCCACCCCCACTCCTCCCGGGTGGTGGGGTGCTCGGCCTCGAAGTCCTCCTGCACCTGCCGGGCGGTCACGGGGCCGCGCTCGGCGATGATCGCCCGGACCTCGTGCACCACCGGCGAGTGCTTCAGCGGCACCTCGGAGATCGCTCCCCAGGCCTCCCGCTGGTAGGCGCGCTGCCGCCAGCCGAGCAGCCGGTACGTCTCCGGTGGGACGAAGGAGGCCATGTGGGCCCACGTCTCGACCAGTCGGCGCGGGGCCTGGCCCGACGCACGGTCGAGCAGCGCCGGGTCGTACGCGCCGATCCGCGAGAACGCCGGCATGAGGTGCGCGCGGGCCAGCACGTTGACCGAGTCGATCTGCAGCACGCCCAGGCGGTCGACGACCTGCTGGAACTGGCGCATGGTCGGCGCTGCACCGCGTGCCGGGCGGGGCCGGTCCAGGCCCTGGGCACGCAGCGCGATGCGCCGTGCCTGAGAGAGGGTGAGTCGTTCGGGGGCGCCCGGGGAGATCACGTGGACATCGCCCGACCCGTCGCAGAGACCGGGTCGGGCGTCGTCGGGGGCGATCAGCCGGAGACGGCGGCCAGCGGCGTCCCGACGACGGCGGCGTCGAGCTTGATCACGCCGTAGCTCCACCCACGCCTGCGGTAGGCGACGGACGGCTGGGCGGTCTCGGCGTCGATGAACAGGAAGAAGTCGTGGCCGACGAGCTCCATCTCGTAGAGCGCGTCGTCGACCGTCATCGGCTGGGCCTGGTGGACCTTCTCGCGGATGACCACCGGCGAGTCACCGAGGGTCGTCTCGACCGCGGCGTCGGGATCGACGGGAGCGGACGGCTCCAGCTCGGGCTCGGGCGGGCGGACGTCCACGGGGGCGATCGGAGTGTGGTTGCGGTGGTCCTTGCGCCGGTCGCGGGTCCGCCTCAGCCTCTCGAGAAGCTTCCCGAGAGCCAGGTCCAGGGCCGCGTACCTGTCGTCGGCGCACGCCTCTGCACGGATCACGGCCCCCCCCCCCCCCCCCCCCCCCCCCCCCCCCCCCCCCCCCCCCCCCCCCCCCCCCCCCCCCCCCCCCCCCCCCCCCCCCCCCCCCCCCCCCCCCCCCCCCAACCCGCCCGGGTGACAGTGCAATGGGCTGCCCCAGGGGCAGTCGGGCGGCGTCACCTCCTCCCGCGGCCTGCCCGGGCGACCCAGCGAGGGGTCGGTCCGTGCGGTGCCAACGGCTCAGGCCCCCACGCTAACCCCGCACGTGCCCCCGAACCCACTCGCCCCGCCCACGGTTCACCCTGTGGACAGGATCCGGCCGGGCGGGAGCCGCGTCGGACGCGACGGGCCCGGGGTCGACGCCAGCGTGATCGCCCCGACCACGTGCGCGCCACGGCGCTCGAGCGCCGACCGGCACACCGCGACCGTGGCGCCCGTGGTGAGCACGTCGTCCACGAGGAGAACGGGCCTGCCCTCCACGCGCGGCGCGTGCCGGTCCGGCACCTGCACGTGGCCGACGAGGTTGCGGGTGCGCGCGCGAGCGCCGAGGCCGACCTGGTCGTGACCCCGGGACCGGACGAGCACCGGCGCCGGCAGCGCGGGATGCCCGGCCAGGACGAGGCCGTCGGCGACCGCGGCTGCGAGCGTGTCGACGAGGTTCCCTCCCCTGCGGCGTCGCGCCGCTCCTGTCGACGGGGCCGCGACCACGAGCAGCGGGGCAGCGCCGAGGCGCGGCGGGAGCGCAGCGGCCGCGAACGTGAGCGCCCGCGCGAACGGGCGTGTCAGATCGAGCCGCCCGCGGTCCTTCCACGCGATGATCGCGCGGCGGACGTCGCCGGTGCAGTCGGCGAGCGTCCACACCGGCAGCGCACCGTGCCCGTCCATCCGGTCGAGACGCGGCGCGCGGTCCTCGCACCGCCACGGACGTCCCGCGAAGCGCTGCGCGCAGGTCGGGCACCAGGCGACGTCGTCGGCCCCGCAGCCGGCGCACTCGACGGGCAGCAGGAGGCCGAGCAGCTCTCGGGCGAACGTCATCGGTGCAGCCTGCTCGCCGGCGGGCGCACAGGAGTGGAGCCGGTGGACGGCGGTGGGCTGTGGGCGGCCGGTCAGCCGGGGAACGACGGGTCGGCCGCGCCGGTCAGACCGATGACCTGCGCCCAGGTGGAGCCGACGAACCGACGCAGCTCACCGGCGGTCGTGGTCACGTAGATGACGGAGGAGCTCCCCGCGAGGCCGGCGAGCTCGGCCACCGCAGGCAGGGGCCTGGTCGGGCCTGCGACGGGAACCAGGTGCACGGCAGGGTTCCCCGTCGACCGTCCGATGACCGCGAGCGTCGACTCCTCGGCCCAGACCACGGAGGACGCGTCGACGAGCGCGGCGCCCGCGCGGACCGGTGCCCCCAGCTGCTGCGGCCCCCCCGACTCGTCGCGGGTGATCGCCGCGACGTCGAGCTGGACCCCGTCCGCCCCGGCCGAGACGACCGCGACCCGGACCCCGTCGCGGGCCACGCGGACCGCACGGACCGCACGTCCTTCCAGCCAGTCCGCGCTCACACTCACCGGGGCGGCGTCCGAGCGCGCAGCGACCAGGCCGCTCGCTGGCTGTGCCGTCCAGGCCCAGCCGAACCTGTCGACGGAGGGGGCCACGAGAGCCGTCCCGGTCAGGAGGTCCTGCGCGGGCAGGTCCGCGGTCGGCACCGTGCTCAGCGTGCTCGGCCCGGAGAGCATCACCCGCACCGACCCGTCCTCGTTGCTCGCCGGGCTGCGCGGGTCGAGCGAGTCGAGGGCGCCGAGGCCGGGCACCGGCTCGGGCTCGCCGTCCACGAGCGCCACGATGCGGTCGTCCTGGAGGAACTCGACGTTGCTCGGCGGGCCGGACCCGCGCTGCAACGTCGCAGCACCCTCCAGCGGCACGTCGCCGGCGAACACCTGGACGGAGCCGATGCCGGGYACGGGCCGCAGGCTGGCGTCGATCTGCGCGAGCAGGAGGTCACGGTCGGCGCGGGTCACGGCCAACGCGGGCTCCAGCGTGACCTGGGCGACGCCCTCGTCGTCCACCGGCACCGACTCGGGGTTGAGCTCGACGCCGTCGGGCACCGCCGTGACGACCGCGTCCTGCAGCCAGGGCGACGGACCGGCCAGCAGCTCGCTGACGATCGACGTGCCCAGGCCCTTCTGCGGGAACCAGCGCGACTCGGGGACGAGGAACTTCTCGTCCGGCGAGAGGAAGTACAACGAGGCCGGCCGATAGCTCCGGCTGAAGTCCTCCTGCTGGAGGATCAGGCCGGGCGGCGTCGCCGCGATGCGCCACTGGTCGGCGTCGTCCTGCACCATCCCGAACGTCACCGACTCCCGCGCGTCCGGTGGCGCCTCGACGTAGACCCCGTCCTCGTCGACGCGGGCGAGGACGGGGACGTCGATCGTCACCTCGGTGTCCGTCGTCGTCGGGGCGGGCTCGACCGGCCCCGACACGACGACCCCGGCCGACGGCTTCCAGGTGGCCTTCGCCTCCCCCGCGAGATACTCCCGGGCCGTCACGAAGTCGTCCGTGAACCCCGCGGCGCCCGCCGCCAGGAACCCGTCGACGATCTCGGTCGGGGTGTCGCCCGGCTGCGGCCCCTCGGCCAGCACGGCGATCTCGGAGGGCTCCGTGACCTCGGCGTCCCCCTCGCTCACGGGTCCGGACGTCGGGATCGCGGAGCACRCTGCCAGGACGACGACGGTCACGACGGCGAGCGCGGCGCGGTGGAACGGGCGCGCGGTCATCGGACCTCCTGCCGGTCGGCGTCGTCCGCGTACTCCTGGGTGTCGTGGTCGTCGGAGCCCATGTCCGGGAGCGCCGCAGGGTCGGTGTTCGGGCGCAGCACGGGAATGCGCAGCGCCCCGGTGACCGGCGACTCGTCCGGCGCCAGGGGCAGCGGTGAGTCGGTGAGCCGGATGCCCGCGCGGCGCGGCAGCGTCAGCCGGAAGCTCGCCCCGCGGCCGGGCCGACCCCACGCCTCGAGCCAGCCGCCGTGCAGGTGGGCGTCCTCCAGGGAGATCGCGAGCCCCAGGCCGGTACCACCCGTCGTCCGGGCGCGCGCGGGGTCCGCCCGCCAGAACCGGTCGAACACGTGCGCGGCCTCGTCGGGCGTCATGCCCACCCCGCGGTCGCGCACCGTGATCGCCACGGCGTGCGCGTCGGCGCCGACGGTCACCTCGACCGTGCTCCCCTCCGCGTGCTCGACGGCGTTGACCAGCAGGTTGCGCAGGATGCGCTCGACGCGGCGCGGGTCGATGTCCGCGACGCTGCGCTCCTCGGGCACGACGACGTGCAACCACGCGCCCCGCCGGTCGGCGAGCGGTGCCGCGTGGTCGACGGCCGTGATCACGACGTCGCGAACGTCGCGACCCTCGGCGTCGAGCACCGCGGCGCCGGCGTCGAACCGGCTGATCTCCAGCAGGTCGGCCAGCAGGTCCTCGAACCGGTCGAGCTGGGTCTGCAGGAGCTCCGCCGAGCGCTTGGCGGCCGGGTCGAAGTCCTCGCGCGAGGCGTGGATGACCTCGCCCGCCATCCGGATCGTCGTCAGCGGGGTGCGCAGCTCGTGCGACACGTCCGAGACGAACCGGCGCTGGAGCGTCGACAGCTCCTCCATACGGTGGATCTGGTCCTGGAGGCTGTCGGCCATCTCGTTGAAGGAGCGGGCGAGCGTGGCCATCTCGTCCTCCCCCTTCTCGGGCATCCGCTCGGACAGGTGCCCGTCGGCCAGCCGCTCGGCGACCTGGGCCGCCCGGCGCACGGGCTGGACCGTCTGCCGGGTGACCAGCCAGGTCATGCTGCCCAGCAGCACCACGAGGGCGACCGCCGCGAGGCCGAGGGTGCGCTGCAGGAAGTCGAGCCGGTCCTGCTCCGACTGGAGGCTGTACAGGAAGAAGAGCTGATACGTGCCGACGACCGGCACGGTCACGTCCTGCCCGACGAGCACCCCGGGCGACACTCCCCCGGTCTCGCGCGGGATCGCGACCGACTGCCACTGCTGACCACCGCCCGCGGTCGCCAGCCGGAGCTCGGGGCTGACCAGCGGGATGAGCGACGGCTTCGTCGTCGCACCCGAGATGTCCAGGCTGCTGCCCTCCTGACCGGGTGCGCGCAGCAGGAAGACCTCGCGTCCGTCCGAGCCGCCRGTGCGTTGGGCCTGGGACACGTCCCCGAGCAGGCGCTGCACGTCCGTGCGTGCGGTCGCCGTCGAGAAGTCGAGCGTCGCCTGTGCCTGCTGCGCGGACCGCGCACTGTCCTGCAGCACCTGGTCGAGCCGGGCCTGGAACAGCCCCTCGGCCATCCGGGAGCTGACATACGCACCGACAAGGGTGAGGGCCACCAGTCCGATGGCCAGCGTCGACGTGATGACCCGGATCTGCAGGGACGACCGCCACGCACGAGTCCAGCTTCGGGCGCGCCGCCGCGACCGTGCCCGGAGCAGCCGCCAGGCGCCGCTCACGCGCACGATCGGGATGCTCCGGACGACCTCACGTCGAGGCCACGCCCGCCTTGTAGCCGACGCCGCGGACGGTGACGACGATCTCGGGCTGCTCGGGGTCGTTCTCGATCTTGGAGCGCAGGCGCTGCACGTGGACGTTCACCAGACGGGTGTCGGCGGCGTGCCGGTAGCCCCACACCTTCTCCAGCAGGACCTCGCGGGTGAACACCTGCCACGGCTTGCGGGCGAGCGCCACCAGCAGGTCGAACTCGAGCGGGGTGAGCGAGACCGGCCGGCCCGCCCGCGCGACGCGGTGACCGGGCACGTCGATGGTCACGTCGCCGATGGTGAGGTGCTCGGGCGCGGGCTCGTCGCTGCGCCGGAGCCGGGCACGGACCCGCGCGACGAGCTCCTTGGGCTTGAACGGCTTGGAGATGTAGTCGTCGGCGCCGGACTCCAGGCCGAGGACCACGTCGACCGTGTCGCTCTTGGCCGTGAGCATGACGATGGGCACGCCCGACTCGGCGCGGATCTGCCGGCAGACCTCGTTGCCGTCCTTGCCGGGCAGCATCAGGTCGAGCAGGACGAGGTCCGGCTGCGTGGCGCGGAAGACCCCGATCGCCTCGTCACCGTCCTCGCAGAACACCGGGTCGAAACCCTCGGACCGCAGCACGATGCCGATCATCTCGGCCAGCGCGGTGTCGTCGTCGACCACGAGCACTCGTCCCTTCATGGCGGCATTGTCGCACCGCGGGGGCCCGTACCCGGGCCACCTG